>SBAV01000421.1 GCA_005239965.1 Methylobacter tundripaludum | reverse complement strand
GGGTGAAGTATTTGGAGAAGATGGGATTGGTCAAAACCTCCAGGGCGCTTTTGTGGTCCAGCTCGCCCATCAGGGAGGAGATGACGGCGTTTCGCCGGAAGGCCTCCTTGAAGGGCTTCATGTTGTCCCCCTTTTTCTCCATGTCCAAAAGCTACAACATGCCCGGCTGGCGCGTTGGCTTCATGTGCGGCAACAAGGAGCTGGTTTCCGCCTTGGCGCGCATCAAATCTTATCTGGATTACGGTACTTTTACCCCGATCCAAATTGCCGCCATTGCCGCATTGGAAGGCCCGCAAGACTGCGTCCGTGAAATTGCCGCCATGTACCAAAAACGGCGTGATGTTCTATGTGATGGCTTGAATGCTGCTGGCTGGCCGGTGGAAAAACCCAAGGCCACCATGTTCGTGTGGGCAAGAATTCCTGAAGCCTATCAAACAATGGGATCGCTGGAATTTTCCAAAAAACTGCTATTGGAAGCCAAGGTTGCCGTCGCCCCAGGAATCGGTTTTGGCCAGTATGGCGATGATCACGTCCGGTTTGGCTTGATTGAAAATGAACACCGCACACGGCAGGCGATTCGTGGTATTCGTACCATGATGAAGAAAGATGGGGTTGTGTAGAGAGGCAAGATTTTGCGTCTCTATAGTTAGGAATAAGTTCAAAAAGTTGGGTTGCCAAACAGCAGGCAACCCAATCTACAATAATTCTCCGTGCTTTTCGTGTCGCTTTGAAGCGCCTACTTTTGGTTTCCATGGACAATTCGAAACTTCAATGATTTAAAAACTAATTTTGATTGACAACGTATAATAATAATTTTTTTAACTGGAGTTTGCATTGAAACCGGTAAAAGTTGGCGTGTTAGGCTTGGGTACTGTCGGTGGTGGTACGGTTAATGTATTAAAACGCAACGCGATAGAAATTGCGCGTAGGGCTGGCCGCGAAATTGTCATCACCCGTGCCTCGGCAAAAGATTTAACCAAAGCCCGTATCTGCGACACACAAGGCATACAATTAACCAGCAACCCGTTGGACATCATCAACGATCCAGACATCGACATTATTGTTGAGTTGATTGGCGGAACGTCAGTAAAAGATTTGGTGCTGCAAGCCCTCGGCAACGGCAAGCACGTCGTCACCGCCAATAAATCCCTGCTCGCCTTACACGGCAATGAAATTTTTGCCAAAGCCAGTGAACATGGTGTCATGGTTGCCTTTGAAGCCGCCGTTGCCGGTGGCATTCCGGTCATCAAAGCCATCCGCGAAGGCTTGAGCGGCAACCGTATTGAATGGCTGGCGGGTATCATCAACGGTACCGGTAATTTCATCCTCACCGAAATGCGCGACAAAGGCCGTGATTTCAACGATGTGTTGGCTGAAGCCCAGGCTTTGGGTTATGCGGAAGCTGATCCCACTTTCGATGTCGAAGGCATCGATGCCGGTCATAAACTGACTATTTTGGCCTCCATCGCTTTTGGTATGCCCTTGCAGTTTGATAAGGTCTATACCGAAGGCATCACCCAAATTACCCGTCTGGATGTCGAATACGCCGAGCAACTGGGCTACCGCATCAAGCACTTGGGTATTGCCCGCAAAACACCGGAAGGCATAGAACTTCGTGTACACCCTACCCTGATCCCTGAGCGCCGGTTGATTGCCAATGTCGATGGCGTGATGAATGCGGTGGTGATTAAAGGTGACGCGGCTGGCCCTTCCTTGTATTATGGCGCTGGCGCTGGCGCTGACCCTACAGCATCGTCTGTGGTGGCCGATGTCATTGACGTAGTGCGGGCCTTAACCAGCGACCCTGAAAACCGGGTGCCGCATCTGGCGTTTCAAGCGGATGCTTTGGTTGATATTCCGGTGTTGTCTGCCGATGAATTCAAGACTGCCTATTATTTACGTCTGAGTGCCGAAGACAAACCCGGCGTTTTGGCAGATGTCACTAAAATACTTGCCGACCACCAGATTAGCATAGAAGCCATCATACAGAAGCAACCCTTAGCGGGTGAAACCGTTGTGCCGATTATTCTGCTCACTCAAGTCACCCGTGAAAAAGAAATGAACGCTGCGATTGCCAAAATCGAAGCCTTGCAAACTGTTACCGGAAAAGTTAACCGTATCCGCCTGGAAACCTTAGGATAATCCATGTCTACCCCTACCCGTTACACCGGTCTGATTGACCGCTACAAAGATCGCTTGCCGGTCAGTGCTTCCACCCGTGTTATCAGCTTGGTCGAAGGCAATACGCCGATGATCCAGCTTAACAATATTCCCAGGATGGTTGGCAAGGACGTGACGATATACGTCAAGTTTGAAGGCCTAAATCCTACCGGCTCGTTTAAAGACCGCGGCATGACCATGGCCATCACCAAAGCCGTGGAAGAAGGCAGCAAGGCGGTGATTTGTGCATCCACCGGCAATACTTCGGCTTCGGCAGCGGCGTATGCGGCACGCGCTGGCATCAAGGCGTTTGTACTAATTCCCGAAGGCAAGATTGCTTTGGGCAAGCTAGCGCAAACCTTAATGTACAACGCCACCATCATCCAGATTAACGGCAACTTTGATGACGGCATGCGTTTGGTAAAAGAAGTCGCCGATTTAGCACCGGTAACCATTGTCAACTCCATCAACCCGTTTAGGCTCGAAGGCCAGAAAACCGCAGCGTTTGAAATTGTTGACGATTTGGGCACAGCGCCCGATTACCACTGCTTGCCGGTCGGTAACGCCGGTAATATCAGCGCCTACTGGAAAGGCTATAAAGAATATTCCACCGATACCGACACACTGAAAGCGGTCACCAACAAACGTCCGGTGATGTGTGGTTATCAGGCGGCAGGTGCAGCACCGTTTGTGGCAGGCCACCCCATTGATAACCCTGAAACAGTTGCTACGGCTATCCGCATCGGCCGTCCGCAATCGTGGGATTTCGCCATTGCCGCGCAACAGGAATCCGGTGGCTGGTTTGATAAATTTACCGATGAGGAAATTTTGGCCGCGCAAAAAATGCTCTCGCAATACGAAGGCATTTTCTGTGAACCGGCTTCGGCAACGTCTATCGCCAGTGCTTTACGGGATATTAAATCCGGCAAGATACCCGAAGGCAGCACGATTGTGTGTACCTTGACCGGTAATGGCATTAAGGATCCGGATATTGCCATTAAACAATGTGCCGATGCCAAGCCGATTACCATTGATGCCGATTTGGCGGCGGTGCAGCGGGCTATTTTGGATTGTTTGTAATAAAAAGCTGCGACCTGTACGATTAGCCTAAGCAGCTTTTGCCTTCGCCACCAACCGTAAAAGGGATGGAGCCTCTTCCAATGAAAGATTGCTGTATTTCTAACGGAAAATGAGTCTGACAGACGATTAAGCCTCGTTCATTATAAGAGGATGAAACTAATCATGAACATAAACGACCTAAAAACCATAGAGCAATTGGAACAGTTTTTAACCAGCACCCAGGCTATCGCCTTTGTGGTGGCGAGCAGTAAGCAGGATATTTGCCGGGACATACAGCGAACACAGGTTATATTCAAATATCCTGTGTTGGATAAGGTATCAAAAGGCGTGGTAGTGCGCTTCCTGATCAAAATTACCGGGTTAATGCCGATCAATCGTAATTCAATTATTTTGAATACTCACAATATTATCATTGGACATAATGTGTAAAGCAAGGTTATGATTTAAAATATGATTAAGCAATAAAGCTGAGACTGTGAGTTAAGTCATTGCGTAGCTCGGAAAACCGGACAGGTTATGTTGTGTTGAAATAAGGGGTGGGTGGCCGCCTTTGATGGCTCGGTTAATGGGCAGCTTTTATTGCACCAAAAGTAGTTGGTTTTGTTCATACTTTTTTAAGGATAACCCAATGGCTTACACTAGACGTATACTTCTAATCAACCCTCGGGCTGATACCTTTGCCACCCGCCCCATGTTTTTCGGGAAAGCGCTTTACTCGCCAGTCACCGGCCTTTTAGCGGTGGCGGCTCTGATTCCGGAAAATGAATATGAAATCATCCTGATCGATGAAAACATTGAATCGATCGATTTTGATTTGAAAGTTGACATGGTAGGTATTTCAGCCATGACGTCCTACGTGCAACGAGGTTACGAAGTTGCCGACGAATTTCGCAAACGGGGCGTACCGGTTATTATGGGTGGCGTACATGTCAGCTATTTACCCCAGGAAGCCTTAAAGCACGCGGATGCCGTGGTTGTTGGGGAAGCCGAAATGATCATGGACAAGATATTGGACGATCTCAAACAGGGTCAATTAAAGGGCGTTTATAAGGGAAAAGTTTTACATTCGATGATTGGTTTACCAAAACCGCGTCAGGGTCTATTAAAAAGCAACCGTTATATTAACAAGGGTTTTATTCAAACCTCACGCGGTTGTCATCACGGATGCACTTTCTGCGCCGAACCCACTATGTATGGATTGCGTTTTCGTTACCGTCCAATAGAAGACTTAATCGCTGAAATCGAACATTTGCAAGAGCGCGTCATTTTGCTCAATGACGCAGATTTTTTCGGCACGCCAAAACGCGCTATAGAGGTCATGAAGGCCTTTAAGGGACGCGGATTGCAATGGCAGGCGGCGGTAAACAGCCGCGATGCCAACGACGAACGTTTGCTGGAATTAGCTGCCGAAAGCGGCTGTTTCATGTTATCTATAGGATTTGAATCTGTATCCAAAACCACCTTGCGTAACGTCCATAAGTGCCAAAATAATCCCGATGACTATGCTGCCCTGGTAGAAAAATTACACAAATATGGCATTATGGTATTGGGTTTATTTATTTATGGTTTCGAAGGTGATGAGCCTTCAGTATTTGAAGAGACGCTTAAGTTTAATATTGATGCCAAGTTTGATATGTGCGGTTATTCACTGTTAACGCCTTACCCTGGAACCATCAACTGGTTCGAAATGATGCGCCGCAAACAAATCGTGTCTTTTGACTGGGACAAATACGATCAGTCCCACATCGTTTTTAAACCTACAGGACTGTCTTCCGACCAGCTTTATCAGGGTTATTTGGATGCCTATGACGGTTTTTATACGGCCTCTTCAATGATGAAGCGTTTTCCCTGGGACGGCTCACGTAACCGGCTGAACTGGACAATCTACAATGCCTTTTTCCGTAAAGGCGGTATTGTCACACGCGACAAGGAACAACTGGTGGCCCGGCCTACATCGGAACCTGAGTTTATTGCAGTTCCACCGATTGTTCCTCAAAAAGCCGCATGGCGAGAATTGGTGATGAATGCAACGGGTTCGCAAATAGAGGGAATCGTTGAGTCAGAAGCTTTAGAGCCGATTTCAGCAGAAACTTAAGTGAATCTGTCATCTTTCCGGTGAACTGCTAATAATGGCACGGAAAGTTTATTCGATAAAATAAACCTTCCGCTTTGTTATTATTACAACCCCCTGGAATCAAGGTGTTTTTTGGTCGCGTCATATCCAGCTTTGATCAGTGCTTCCAGTCGTGTACCCTGCATATCGAACTCCAAAGTCCCGTAGCCTTTAGCAGGAAGGAAACAAATCTGATCCTTGTACTTATCAATAACAGAATTGTCCCTTGCCCCCATCATGGTTTCGGCGATCCTATGGACTCGCCCAATGGTAGGAAGGTCGTCGATTAACTTTGTGGGGGGCGCAGTTTCGGGTTGTCCAGGTACAGGTTGAGTTTCATCAATCAACAAGCCAAGATTGGCTGCGGTGTTGACAAATGCAGTACTCAGCTTTTCACCCATATAAGTTTTTTCAGAGGGTGTATTTTCAGCAATCAAATTCATCGGGAAATTAGAAAGCACGCCCCCATCAACGATTTTAGTGCCTGATATTACTAAATCTTTGAAGGGGATGTAATCGCCCCATGAGTTAGCCCAGGTTACTTCTTGCCATACGAAAGGAATGCTCATCGACATTCGCACCGCTCTTGCTACAGGCAAATTGGGTGACGTGCGGTGATTAAGAATCAGCATCCGCTGCCGAGTGACATTAGTCGCAACGAGACTTAAATCTTTGTTTGTTTTGCTAAAGAGATCACCCAGGGTGATATTGGGATCGTAACCTTTTTGTTTCAGTCGAGCTCCCATCCAGTCAAAAAATGTTGAACCCGAATAGAATCCGCCACATTCAATAAAGGAAAACTGGCGAGCGTAAAAATGGCTTTTTAACAAATGCTCCATGATAAAGCTGTCTATTTTCCCTTCAAAACTGTCAGGCACAAATGGTAAGTCAATATCTTTCAACGCTTTCATTGTAAAGCTATTATTTATGATTTCATCGCTGAAATCTGAAGCTTTTGGTTTGTCCATAAAGGTTGAAAAAACCGGTTTTCCATCTGGTGTCTTTTGGGTGATAACTTCTAACAGCTCTTTTGAAGAATAATCTACAGCACAAAGCGCAGCCGATATGGCACCTGCGGACGTACCAATCAGTCGTCGGTAGCCGTAGTGTTTTTCTTCCAGTGCTTTCAATGCCCCCGCAAAGACAATACCTTTTGCCCCACCGCCTTCAAAAACAATATCAAATTGTGTTGCCATAAAATTCTCCTCATTATTTTGAACTGTGAATATAAATTACCAACATCCATTCTTCTTGCTTTTAGGATGTACTGTCCTTGGAAATCGGTAGCTCGAGATGTCGCTCACAAAAGTATCTAAAACGTAAGCCGTAATTTTTGTCGGTCATCTTCCATGTTGTCAATAATGCTTCTGACTCCGCCCATTGTATGAATAAAGTGCGCCAACCCTTATTGTCGGGGTGTGCCCAAGTTTCATCCAAATTCAAGTCCAAATAAACATTTTCCATCAGTTGTATCAACTGGCTACAGAAGTAAAACTCTGAACGGAATTTTCCGTCAATAGAGTTAGGCCAATTGGTTAATTGTTTATCCAGGGATTTAAGGGTATGGTTATCGTTTAAATCAGACCAAAGATCCATGAGCCGGTCAGTATGATGTGAGAAATTCCCGATATTGGGGAGAGTTGGAGACCAAATCTTTTTGAGCTTTTCCGCATATTCAATAATGTTGCGTTCTTTTCTTACGTCATTGGAAAAGAGCCTGGTCTTCGGATCGATTTTCTTCATGACAGCCTCGAAAGTCCTTTCCGTAATATCACGCCCTAAACTTCGATAACTTTCGAACTGGTTCTCGCTGTAAAACTGGTCGCCTGTGGTCTCGTGAGGGAATTGAGTGTGAACTGACTTATATTGCATTACCGCCGTATCTTCATGACCATTCATTGCAGCTTTAATATAGATCAGTACCCCCTTGTTATTTTCATCATATATGATTTCACCGACTGCACAGCGATTCCTGCTCCAGGATGTACTGGTGTCTGGAATGATTGATTGGACATCAATTTTAATTTTAGTCCCAAAATCAACCTCACAGATACGAATCAAATTGCCTAATTCTACTTTGTTAAATCCAAGTATCGCATAAGTAGTTGATTTAATTCATACTATAAATATTTTTTTAATCTAGTATATCTCAATAGTGCATTTC
>SBAV01000298.1 GCA_005239965.1 Methylobacter tundripaludum | reverse complement strand
CAGTCGCAGCAACGGTTGGCTACGATGATGCCAAGAAAATCAAAAACCCTAACTGTGGGGCAGAAACCACGGGAGCTTTTCTGATCAGAAACTCGTGGGGAACGAAGTGGGGTGATAAGGGCTACGGTTGAATTCCCTATGAATATGTTTTGAAAGGCCAGGCTGACGACTGGTGGACGCTTAGACAAGAGTATGTAGATACCAAGAAGTTTGGTTTGTAAGGTTTGGCGAAGGGTGAGCATTGCCCGCCCTGTCCAGACCACTAAACTCCTAATCAATGAAGTTTGACTCCATTGATTAGGTTAGGCTTCACTATCTCAGGATTGCGTTGGTGAAGTCTGATTAAGCTTGAAACGCAATCCTTAGCAAGCATAAGGTGAAAGAAATGGCAAACGATCAAACCATAAATCAGACCATAAAGAAGTTGGATGAGTGGGTTCAATCCCATCCCGAGTCGGCAGACACCCCCTTCATGAACGTGTCAACGGCAGAGGAATACACTGTCCGTAGCCTTCTCAACAGTCTCCGAGCAAGCGCGGCTGGAAAGGTGCAGCTCAGTGAATCGCTCCAATCGGAGCTGAACCAAATCGAAACCTGGATCGGAAGACTCTGACATGACCGACATACTCATCATACGCAGCAATTGCGATCCCGCAACCTTTGGAACCTACAACCTCGGCGATGGGCTGATGACCTATCTGCAGGGCAAGGGGCACACGGTCACTGAGCTCGCCGATACGGCGGCTTCGCCGGCCAATGTGCAGTACTGGCTCACCTCCACCGCAAATCGCACCACTAAGCTCGTGATCGGCCTCGACCACGGCAGTACAACGGGCTTCTACGGGGAGGTGAACAATCAGATCACCGAGGTGATCGGCACGGCGAACGTGAAGGATCTTACCCAGACATTGCATGTATATACCTTCGCCTGCTCCACCTGCGCCAATGGGGGGCTGGCCGCGACGGGCATCAGCCAGGGCACGCTGTCTTGGTTGGGGTATACCGAGCCTGTGTATGTGTTCACCGATCCTAACACTGCTTTGTTCAAGACACTGAAGGAAGTAATCTGGACGTATATCACCAAGCTCGCCGATGGTTTCACGCTCGAAGCGGCCGAGAAGGCACTCCGAGATGCCTATACTGCGCACAATGGCGATAACCCGGTGTTTGGATATAACCTCGCACGCCTTTTGTTACGCAAGACGGCTTCGGGGATGACGATCCACTCCCACAACCGACCTACCACTACTCGGATACCCCTGTATCGGTATTGGAATCCAGGTGGTGCCGACCATTTTTATACTACGAATTGGGGCGAACTAGGGACTGGTCGTTATGGTTGGCATTTCGAAGGCGTGCAATGCTACGTCTGTCAAAATCAAGTCTCCGGTTCGGTGCCGCTATACCGGTATTGGAATTCCTCAATCGCTGATCATTTTTACACCACGAACTGGGGTGAACTCGGAAGCGGTCGTTATGGTTGGATCTACGAAGGCGTTCAGTGCTACGTTTATCAAAATCAAGTCTCCGGTTCGGTGCCGCTATACCGATACTGGAATTCGGGGGCTGGCGATCATTTTTACACCACGAACTGGGGTGAACTCGGAAGCGGTCGTTATGGTTGGGGCTACGAAGGCGTTCAGTGCTACGTGTTCCAGAATTCAATTGGGGCATCAACAACGCCGGATACGCAGATCCCTACGGAAACGTCCGAGTTGCCAGAAGAGGGTGGCTTGGTACCCATCGGTTTTTCAACCCTTGGGGCAACCGAACAACTTCCTCTATCCTTCGCCACATCGATAGCCACCGATCAACCGCCCCTATCGTTTTCCATCGCAGAGAGCGCTCCCACGCAACCAAGCACCTTCTCAATAAGTACATTTGCAAGGTAGCACGGTTACTGGCAGTGAAACCGGTAGTGTACAAGTAATATTGCGTATTGAACGCTAATTGTCATGTAGGAATCTTAATATTTAGCTTCGATTGACTGCGTTTAACTCTACACAAGGTGGGTGATGCTCCGCATTACTCACCTTATTTGTTGAAAATTGGGAAGATAAGCGGGTGGAAACAGATTGCCCTTATTTCTGTTGGTGTGGTGGTATTTGCACTATGTCGAGTATTGCGCAAGCAAATGGTCGCAGAGTTAACGTGTATATCGCTGCCGATGGAACAATTCAAACGATTTATTATGCCATAAGTAAAATGGCGATTAATGTGATCAATGGGAAAATCCAATGAAAGGCACAATTATAAAAAACCTAAAACTAACGAAAGTAATAGATGGTGACACCATCAAGATATTGCTGGATAACAAAGAAGAATCTATCCGGTTTGTTTGCTTGGATACCGAAGAAAGCCAGCATGGCAGCGATAAACCCGTCACCAATGCAGGGCTTCTGGCCTCAAAATGGGCGAAGGCGTATTTTGGCGCAAACGAGCAAGGCATACCTTCTGGCGATGTAACAGTAGATATTGAATTTGACACCAACGATCCGGTACAGGTATGCCTTCGCAAACACCGCGACAACTATGGACGGCTACTTGGCTATATCTATAAATCCGGAACACAGGAAAACTCGAACCTAAAAATCGTACAGGAAGGCTGGAGTCCTTACTTTGTCAAGTACGGACGTTCCAGGCTTTATCATCCTCAGTTCATGGAAGCAGAAGCTAGGGCTCAGGCGGCAGGTGTAGCGATCTGGAATCCTGCGACCAACACCAGTGACAAGCGGCAGGATTATACGATATTGACCCCTTGGTGGAACTTCCGTGACAGCGTCGTTCAAGACTATCGCTTATACGGTATCCAGGCAGGCGCATTGTCGGTGCGTACCGATTATGATGCCATCGTGGAAGCCGCTAAAGCCGGCAATCAAGTGACTGTTCTGTGTGATCTTCAGGCTGGCATTAATGCGTGGACTGGCGGCGGCGCCCTGATTTACGCAGGTTCCATCTTCCAAAAATTTAACCTGTGGATTCCGAACCGCGATTCGCCTGAGGCACAGACCGTTTTACGATTGATTGAAAACCGTTATGGTAAACAGGGTCACCGCAACTATGTGTATGTCTCAGGAACGGCGAGTCTATATCCACCGAATCCGCAGGGCAAGCCTCAGATCGTGATCACGGATGTCAGTCAACTCAAGGACTTTCCTCCTGGGGCGTAATCTCCATGAAATCCATTCTGCTCTTAATACAAATTTTGGAGGCTATATGAATCACAAAACAGGGCTTGTTGCCGTCGGTTTTTTCACCGTATTTCAGGTTTGGGCAGAACCTTCTTGCCAAGTAGATCTTAACAAAGGCCCTTATTACCGGCTTGAATTAACGGCGTCGGCAACATTTTGCAAGAGCAAGGGCAATCAGAACGATTCAAGCTGTAAGGACTTCCCCAAAGAAGGCGCTGTCCAATTGCACGGGTTATGGCCAAACTATACGATAGGCTATCCAGTAGGGACATGCCCAGCCAGTGAATGCCCACCTAACCGCCCCACATACTGTGATTACCCCTCACCACCAAACCTGTATGAGTCCGAAGGCTGGAAAACCATGAAAGGCTACATGGCCGGTTTGGAAAAATGCTTGGAACGGCACGAATGGGTGAAACATGGCGTCTGCTCTCCGATGGCTGCCCCGGCTTATTTTGAATGGTCGTTGACCAAAGCAAAGCAAATTTCCGAAGCGATTGCTCCGTATGTGGATAGAAAACTCAGCCGGAAGGCGTTTAATCAGCTGATCGCTTATAAGCTCCCAGATATCGATGGTGCCGTGCGTCTGAAATGCTCCGGGTCAAACCTGTATAGCATGAGCGTGTTCTATAAATGGGGCGATATCCCGCAAGAGGTTATCCAGACAACAAGCGGGCAGAATTCGTTCGGCAATTGCAAGAAGAGCTTTCGGATACCGTCCAAATAATACGTATCTGCGTTTATGAAAGATTCCCCATATGCTTGAGTAGGGGAATCTAACCCAGGGTGCGCACAGTCTAATTTTATCCTTGCGTATCAACGAGATGAGGGGTAGGTTGATGATTAAAATTCTCATTGCCGACGACCACGCCGCGATCCGCCAGGGACTAAAGTTAATCCTGGCGGATCAGCAAGATTTCGTGGTGGTCGGCGAGGCGGCCACAACTCAGGAAATTATGCAAGCGCTTCAAGAACACGCTTGCGATATCCTCATTTTGGACCTATCAATATCTGGGTATAAAAACATCAAACTCATCAAGCAAATCAAGACGGAAAAGCCGACGCTTCCCATTCTGGTTTTCAGCCTGCACGTGGAGCGGCAGTATATTTTGTCTAGTCTGAAGGCTGGCGCTTCCGGTTATCTCACAAAGAACAGCGATCCTAAAGAACTGATTGCAGCCATACGCAAATTGGTGGCTGAAGAAGACTGTATCCCCTGAAACCATCACGTTACTCGATAAGACGATGCCCCTGCTGGACTAAAACCTACGCAGCGGGCAAAGGCTATTTTGGATGATGGTTCGATACCGTATAGTCAAGAGAGCCAGATATTGGCCATCGAGGGCACACGTCACTGCCATTAAGTTAAGATCACGGCCCCTTCTCCAAAGGGAGAAGGCTGGGATGAGGGGAAATTTAACTTGTTGATTTTATCCTCCTCACCCTAGCCCTCTCCAGCAGGAGAGGGGACTTT
>SBAV01000172.1 GCA_005239965.1 Methylobacter tundripaludum | reverse complement strand
GTTTAGGTGGGCACCATGGCGGAGAAAAAGCCTCGCGTTTTTTTTGCCAGGGGCTTTTAAAGTGTGCGGATACTTATGGCAAGCGAATAGAGAAAAATCCGGTGATTGTGTTCACCCAATGGATTGATGCCGCTGTTGTCGAGATGCGAAACTTGTTCGCCGATGATATCGCCAGTTATCAGGCTTATACCACTTGCGCAATTCTTTACATGGATGATGAAATTGTCTTGACGGGCCATTGTGGTGATTCACGGGTGTACCGAATGGATTCGCAACGCGTCCTGTGGCGCACACGCGATCATTCTGTTCCACAACAACTGTTTAATGACGGGGTGATTACCGATCAGGAAATGGCAAAGCATCCGGGGCAAAATAAATTAACGCGCAGCATTAATGCGTTGCATACCAGTCCGGTTGAAGTCAATATCTACCCGGCTCCAAAAAAAGGGGATACTTTTATTCTCTGCAGTGACGGTTTTTGGAGTAACGTAAAAGAACAGGAACTATTGCAGCTAGCACAACCGGACAGTAGCAAGGTGGACTTAGGCAAGTTGGCGCAGTTGTCCGTGCTGCGAGCTAATGGCAGCAGCGATAATGTTACTGTCCAGTGGATAAAATACTTGTAAGCGGGAGCGCTTAATTGCGCCATGAGTTTCATGGCGCTGAACGGGTTTTTAGTGAAGTTAAATCTTAGTGCGTTGCAAAACCGTGTTTTTGCATACGGTAAAGCAACGTGTCCCGCGAGACGCCCAGCAATTTTGCCGACTTACTGCGATTACCTTTGGTGCGGCTTAAGGCTTGATGGATCAGGTCGGCTTCCAGGGTATCAAGGTGTAATCCGGTTTCCGGCAAGGTGAAGTCGTTGGTTGGCGATACATTGCTTTTGTAGGTGCTGAATTCAGCAGGTAAGTTTTCTGGTTCAATGACCCGGCCTCCCAGTAAGATAGAGAGCCTTTCGCACAGATTACGCAGTTCACGAATATTTCCTGGCCACTTATAGGCCTTTAACGCCTTTAAAGACTGTTTACTGAATTTGGGGGCAGGGATGCGGTGCGTTTTTTCAAAAATATGCAAAAAGTGCGCAACCAAATAATCAATGTCTTCAGTGCGTTGGCGTAAAGGTGGTAATTCCAGCGGCACAACGTTGAGTCGAAAGTACAGATCCTGCCTGAATTCGCCGTCGGTAATTTGTTTATGGAGGTTGGCATTGGTGGCGGCAATGATTCTGACATCAACTTTGTAGGGTTCTGTGTCGCCTACTGCCAGACATTCGCCGGTTTCTATAACACGCAATAACTTGGCTTGCACGGAAAGTGGCAGTGAATTAATTTCATCCAAAAATAGCGTACCGCCGTTAGCGGCCTGAAAAATGCCTTCGGTAGTGCTGGTAGCGCCGGTAAACGACCCTCTTTTGTGACCAAATAAGGTTGATTCAATTAAACTTTCAGGTAATGCGGCGCAGTTTAGGGTAACAAAAGGGGCGGCTGCACGAGGACTGGCTTGTTGAATGGCGGTTGCGAATACTTCCTTGCCGGTGCCTGTTTCACCTTTAAGCAGGATAGTGACATCCGTAACAGCGGCTATTTTGGCGCTACGAACTAAAGTATCCAATACAGGGGATTTGCTGATAATGGCATTGAAAGAATTCATGATCTACCTCTTAATGTAACCCGGTATGCGTTGTTGTAATCAGAGCCATGGGATTAAGCCAAGGCATCGCTGCCAACAATGCGAGAGTTATCATAAAAAGCCCAATAGCTTGTTTGAATCGCTGCATCGAAGACAGTCTTGTTAGAATGCCGGTCATTATACCTACACCCATCACCGCCGGTAAAGTGCCTAGCCCGAAAAATAACATGGTTAAGGCGCTGTTTTGAGGGTTGCCGGTAGTTGCCGCCAGAGCCAAGGCAGAATAGATTAAGCCACAAGGCAGCCAGCCCCACACCATGCCAAAAAGATAAGCGTGACTACGGGTTTTGATGGGAATAAGCTTACGGCCAAACGGTTCTATTAATTTCCAAAAATGTACGCCAATTTTTTCGATATACGCATAACGGGGAAACCAGCCGGCGATGTAAAGACCGGCACCGGTCATAATCAGTGCGGAGAGTAATTGTAGAAATCGATGTCCGTCAAAACCTTGAATCGGTAGGGTAATGATGGAGCTGGCAACGCCTGCCAATGCACCAGCAACCGTATAACTGGTAATGCGGCCAAAATTGTAATTGAACACAAATGGCAGCAGCCGCTTTTTAGTGTTGCGTATATCTGGGCTAAGGCTAAGCGTTAACGTGCCAATGATGGAGCCACACATGCCTATGCAATGTAGGCTACTCGCTAAGCCCATCAGGAAGGCGAACAAATATGAAGTCGTAAAAGCTGTATGAAATTCCATGTCGTGCAAACATTACCATAGGGGGGCGTTAATACAAACAAATATCATTGTTAAAGCCGAAATTGCAACGCGGTATTCTCTCATCGAATGTAAGTATTCACTTCCCCCTTTGAATAAAGGGGGGATTGAGGGGGATTTATTTAAAGAATCTCCCCTAGCCTCTCTTTTTCAAAGAGGGGGACTGAATGATTACCATTGAATCACACTGCGGGATTCCAATTGAATCGGTTTAGCTGACTTTAGGCATTTGCCCCAGTTTTTCGACCACTTTGTCGCCAAATTGGTCGGTGCTGATCATGGTTACGCCCGTGCCTGGCTTGGACAGGTCGGCGGTTGAATAACCGTCACTGAAGACAGCCTGCATGGCCGCCCAGACATTTTTGGCTTCTTCCGCCATATTAAAGCTGTTTTCCAGCATCATGGCGACCGAACCTATCATCGAGTAAGGATTGGCGATATTTTTACCGGCAATGTCAGGGGCTGAACCGTGTGAGGGTTCGTAATAGGCTTTGTCATCACCAATGCAAGCGGATGGCATTAATCCTAATGAGCCCAAGATACCGCCACCCTGGTCACTCAGAATGTCGCCGAACATATTTTCCATGACCATGACATCAAACTGGGTTGGGTTAAGACACAGCGCGGTGGCCGCAGCATCAACCAGCATGTTGACCACTTTTACCTCAGGGTATTCCACGGCTACTTCTTCCATGACTTCATTCCACAATACGCTGGATTTTAAGACATTGCTTTTGTGGATATTGTGCAGCAACTTGCGGCGGTTGTTCGCCAGCTTGAAGGCCTGGTGCATAATGCGGCGGATTTGCAGCTCGTCATATTCCAGGGTTTCCCTGACATAACGCAGGCCCTGTTCATTAATGCCGGTTTCCTTGTTGCCAAAGTACAGGCCACCGACCAGTTCGCGTACGATAATGAGATCAATGCCTTCGCCGATAATTTCCGGCTTAAGCGGCGAAAAATGCGCCAAGGCTTTCGGTAATGAAACCGGCCTAAAATTGGCGTAAGTATTGTAGCGGCGGCGCATAGGCAGCAGTGCGCCGCGCTCCGGTTGTTTATCCACGGGAATTTTCTTTGAGTCCTCGTGGCTCAAACCAATCGGGCCTTTAAGTATCGCATCGGCCTGGTCGCAAATGTCGATTGTCGCTTGTGGAAAGGCATCACCCGATTCAAAATAGGCGCAGGCACCGAATGCGGCGGGCAATAGTTCAAAAGACACATCGTTGCGTTCTTCTATGAGTTTAAGAACTTTGATAGCTTCGCGGGTAATTTCGGGGCCGATACCGTCGCCGGCCAATACTGCAATTTTATAATGCTTCATAGGACTCTGATTCGTTTGCCTAGCTAAGGATAAAAGGCGGTCATTTTACTGTATTTTTCAGTATTAAAGATGATTGATTACTGACATACAAACCGATCAGGGCAAGTATATTTTTGGGTTGCCAACTCAAACGCCCATTTTTACGGAAATCTGCGTAAAGTATCATTTGTTAAGCTATTCACTGGAAAAGAATATGAGTCAATTTAACGAAAATTAAATATTTTTATTACTAATAAATCAATGTGTTAGTGGTTATGTCAGTGTCTATTTGTCAACTGACTCTATCCGTTTGTTAAAGGTGTTGATAATATGCGCCACGTTATACGTGGGGAAATAAATAAGCGAAGCTTCTATCGTCATAATACAAATCGAACTACGGAGAGGAAAGCCATGAAGAATATTAACAAAGTTATTACAACCTTATTACTGATAGCTACGATGACTGCGGTGGTTTCAGCCAAGACAAAACCAGAGCTACAACCCATATCCGAGCCCTGTATGATGGAGGGAGAATGTGAAGTCGTTTACGATGCCAATTTTGACTGGCAAGAGCTAAAGGGTGGGGTGGTAGAGAACAAAATGTTTATTAATCCGGTGTTTACGGGGAAGTTGACAGCGGTGGCGTTGAAGAATGTTGTATTTTTGAATGGTAGGTTAGGGGAGGTGGATTTGTCTGCTGGAGTGGTGTTGAGCGGGGTTGTTTTTCGAGGCAATCAAATTGCCTCGCTCAATTTTGGTGGGGCGAAGTTGAGTAGGGTTGTTTTGGAGGGAAATCTGAAGCAGCAGCCCACGATTTATGGGTCGAAGGAAGAGCAGCTTGCCGACCCCATTCCGTTGAATCTACGTGATGCAATAGTGCGGGATAGCATTTTTGTGAATAACGTAATTCTTATTAATGGTAACAAGAATACAGTTATTTACAGGACGAGTTTTACACGCAACAATATGGTTGGGTCGAGAATGCGTAATGTAAAGATAGAAAAATCTGATTTTAGGGGCAATGATGCTAGGAACTCAGATTTAAGGTTTGGTAGTGCGGCTGACGTGAAGATAGTCAATAATCAAGTGCATGGTATAAAGTATCCAAGGTCCCGTAGAGTTCGGGTTGCCATATATGGGAACTGGGCGAACAATCCGGTTAAAGAGTGAGTGCTGTTCAGGGTAAAGAAACCCCGTCGATAGGTAACAGAACAGGGTATTGCCGAAGAATGTTGGTAACGCTTTGATTGATCACCTTCCCTGTCACTGGGTATAGGCATCCACACTGTTTTCAAGGCAATGAAAACAATTAGTTGGCTGATGTTCCGCCGTAATTGGTAACTTTTGTGCAGTAGCACCCATTCATAACAGAAGCGTTATTACTGTAAGAAGGTGACTATGTTGCACATGGGACATTGTTATGTTCCTCAATTTATTACCACGCATCTTCAAAAGACGGCTTTTGTAACGCAGAAGACACGTAGAACATAATACCTACCAAAATTGGTTTCTCCAGATAATTCTGTATTTGTATTCCACCTGAACTATAAAATTTTGGATGTTTTTATTAATTTAACTTGGATAGTGTGAGAGTGCTGCCTGATAAATTAATATGCGCCTAAGGTCTATCATCCTAAAAATTAGGGTTACAATAACGCCAGAATTTTTAAGACATGAAAGGTGGGCTTTTGACTGACAAAATTATCCGTATCGCCACGCGCCAAAGTCCTCTCGCCTTGTGGCAGGCAGAGCATGTTGCAGAACGTTTACAGCAAATGTTTCCAGGGTTGGTTGTGGAGCTGGTTAAAATGGTGACGCGCGGCGACAAAATACTCGACACCCCACTGGCCAAGGTGGGGGGGAAAGGTTTGTTTGTCAAGGAGTTGGAGCTGGGTATGCTGGAGGGTGCTGCCGATATCGCCGTACATTCCATGAAAGATGTGCCGGTAGATTTTCCAGAAGGCCTGCATTTGGCGGCTATATTAACGCGAGAAGACCCTACGGATGCGTTTGTATCCAACCAATATGCCTCATTACAGGATTTGCCAGCTGATGCCAGGATTGGTACGTCCAGTTTGCGTCGGCAATGCCAAATCAGTGGCCAATTTCCTGAAGCCAAGATTATGCCGTTACGCGGCAATGTCAATACCCGGTTGGCGAAACTGGATGCGGGCGAATACGATGCCATTATTTTGGCCTCTGCGGGTTTGAAACGATTAGGCATGGCGGGCCGCATCACCCAGTGTTTGGATGCTTCGGTGAGTTTGCCCGCCATTGGCCAAGGCGCTATCGGTATTGAATGCCGCGTTAATGATGTCGAAATCAATAATATTCTTGTTCAGTTGCATGACCGGGAAACCGGGCTGTGTGTCAGTGCGGAACGCGCCATGAATGCACGCTTGAACGGCGGTTGCCAGGTACCTATTGCTGGTTTTGCCCAATTGCAGGGTGATGAACTGTTTATGCGTGGTTTGGTGGGTAATCCTGATGGCAGTGTTTTGTATCGGGCGGAGCGTCGTGGACATTACGATCAGGCTGAAGCTATTGGTTGTCAGATTGCTGAGGATTTGCTGGCGCAGGGTGCGGATAAAATCCTGCACGATTTATATCATTGATTTGATGAAGCCGTTAAAAGGTGCGCGTATTTTGGTGACACGGCCTGAGCATCAGGCGGATAAGTTATGCCAATTAATTAACGGACAGGGCGGCGTGGCGGTGCGACTGCCCACTCTGGACATAGTCGCCCACGATGACAAGGCCGCTATTGAAAAAAAGCTGGCAAACCTGGATAAATTCCAATGGCTTGTTTTTATTAGTGCAAATGCGGTAAATTTTGCACTTAAGGCGAATGGTGGCAAAATACAAGACAAGACAACGCCACGTATCGCAGCCATAGGCCCCTCAACAGCGCAAGCATTACAATTGGCTGGCATGCCTGTTGATGTGATGCCAGCAGCGCCCTATAACAGTGAAGCATTGTTGGCAATGGCCCAGATGCAGGACATTAGCGGGCAGTCTTTTTTAATTGTTCGTGGTGAGGGTGGGCGTGAAGACTTGGCCGATAGCTTGCGGGGCAGGGGGGCTGAAGTTGACTATTTGCAGGTTTATAAAAGAATAATTCCCAATAAGGATAATAACCGGCATGTGCTTGCTTTGTTAGCAACAAAATCCTTGGATGTTATTACCGCAACCAGTGTTGAGACATTGCAGAATTTGCTAGCCATGGCAGGTGTAGGGGCGCACCAACAGTTATTTGCAATACCGTTGGTTGTGATAAGCGAGAGAATCAGGAGCGTGGCTGTGGATATGGGATTTGAACGGGTCGCTGTGACGGAATATCCTTCGGATGCAGCAATGCTTGAAACAGTAACAACGTATGTAACAGGAGGATTAGAGTGGCCGAATTGACTGAACAACAAGAATCACCCGTGGGTGAAAATAAGCACCCACCCCGTTCGCGCGGCGGATTCTGGTTTGGCGTTACTGTTTTGCTACTTGTTATCGGGCTGGCGGGTGCGGGGTTCTTTCTTTTGACGCAGTTACGCGCCAAACAGGAAGATCTGGGTGGTGAGGTTAAAAGCGAAATGTCCAAGCAATTGGGCGGTTACCAGTCGCAGCTTTCGGCTATACAGACACAAATCGCCGCCTTGCAGACCGACATTGCCAGTAAAGACGCCCATTTCAACAAGGCGATTGCTGATTTTTCCCGTATGCACGATGAAAAACTGGACAACACCCGTAAAGAACTCAACACTGCTATTATCATGTTACAACGGCAATTGGGTAAAACGCGTGGTGACTGGTTGATTGCGGATGCCGAGTATTTGTTAAGCGTCGCCAACGAAAGGTTGTATTTAATTGGCGACGTTAATACGACGCGCCAAGCTCTGGAAGCTGCCGATCAGCGTTTGCGGGAAAGCGGTGATGCGTCCGCATTTAAAGCGCGTGATCAGGTCATTAAAGACATTGCGGCACTTGCCAATGTTAAATCAGTTGATGTAGTCGGTCTGTACTCAGCCATTCAGACATTAGAAGCGCGTATCAATAATTTGGTTTTATTGCTGCCGTATGCAGGGAAAACGCCCGAAATATCCGCAAAACCTGACAACCAGCCTGATGCTTCAGAGCATAAAGGACTGCTCGATACCGCAAAAAGCAAGCTCAATGAAATCGTCACCATAAAACATACCGATCATCCGGTTAAGGAAATATTAACGCCGGAACAGGCGCAGTTTATCCGTGAGCAGCTCAGGGTTAAGCTGGAAGTGTTGAAAATAGCGCTGGTGCAACAAAATGAGCCGCTCTATCAAGCGGGGCTGGCAGACGCTAAAAAATGGGTTGAGCAACAATTTACCCAAGATAATGATTCCAAATCCTTTATTGCCGAGTTGAATCGCTTTGAAGCCATCAAGTTGCGTAGCCATTTCCCCGACATCAGCCTGTCGTTGAAAATGCTCAGGGATATTACCAAGCTGCGCATAGAAACTGACAAGGCGATACAGCCCGGCGAACCGGCAAGTTCTACCGGTGCCGGTTCGGATGATGCAGCAAAATCAACCGATACGATTAAAGCTGTGGAAAGTCCCCAGGCTATCCCAATGCCAGAAACGACGCAGGCAATACAAGCGCCGGTGGCTCCTGAGCCAGCGTCGCCTGCGCCTGCAACAGAGGCTACACCCGCAGCAGTTACGCCGATGGCTCCCACTGAACCAGCACAAGCGGTGCAGCCAGTTGAAGCGCCTGCTCAAGCGCCAGAGCCGCAGCCCACGATGGAGGCGTCCCCTGAGCGGGAATCTGTCCAGGATGGCCATTCGGCGGAAAGCCAGCCGGTAGATAATGGCGAAAATAACGGCGAAGCGCCCAAGGAAGAGGCGAGCCCGATCGCTAAGATGCTCGAAAAAATAAAACAGTATTTGCCTGGCAAGCACTAGAGAGTGATGATGAAAAGACTAATTTATTTTCTGGGGCCGCTGTTACTTGCCATTGTTGTTGTTTTTCTGGTTGACAAATGGTTGGGCGGTTTTGAAACGCCGGGTTACGTACTGATTGGCATTGGCGGCTGGTCGATGGAGACATCGCTGGTCGTGTTTGCGATCAGTCTGGTTATCGGATTTTATCTTTTTTATGTGTTTTTTAGATTGTTGGGATGGCTGGTCAAGGTACCCGGCCAGTTAAAAAACCGAGGGAAACGCATCAAGTTTAATCGTTCCCAAGAAGCGCTGATTGCTGGTCTGGTAGATTCTGCCGAAGGCAACTTTGAAAAAGCCGAAAAAGTTCTAATCAAACATGCCTCGCACAGTGGTGCGCCCTTGCTGCATTATTTGACGGCTGCCAGGGCGGCGCAATCGCGTGGTGCTTTTGAAAAACGCGATGAATATTTAAGAAAGGCCAGCGACAGGGCGCCAGGATCGGATTTGGCGATAGGCCTGACGCAGGCGGAACTTAATTTATCCGGCAATCAGTTTGAGCAAGCCTTACAAACCTTAACCAGGCTGCATTCGATAGACCCTACCCATGCCAGCGTTCTCAAATTGTTACATCAGGCTTACCAAAACCTCGGCGACTGGGAAAGTGTTCGCAAACTGATTCCGACCTTAAACAAGAATAAAGTCATGATGGAAGCGGAGATTAAGTTACTGGAAGCGGAAGCGTTCAGTAATTTGTTGAAGCTGGCGGCAGAGCGTGGTGATGCTCAAGAAGTTCAAACGCTGTGGTCAGATATTCCAAGCTACATCAAGCGGATGCAGGGGCTTTCTGCCATTTATTTTGCGGCCATGATTAATGCGGGTGCTGGCGCAAAAGTTGAGGAGGAGTTGACCAAGTTGCTATCGGTCAATTGGGATGAAACTTTGTTGGTCTTGTTTGGCAGCGTGCAATCTGAGGATGTCGCCAAACAATTCGCTGTCGCTGAAAAATGGCTTGGTTTGCATCCCAAGGATGCTGTTTTATTGAATGTCTTGGGTAAGTTAGGCCTTAAATGCAACGAACAGCAAAAAGCCGAAGATTATTTGTCACAAAGTATCAACATTGAGCCGACGGTTCAAGCCTATCAGTTATTGGGTGATGTTTTGTTTGCCCGGAATGAAAAAGACAAGGCCTGCGAGTGTTATAAATATGGCTTGGAGCTGGCCTCTAGTGAGATTGTTAGTCAGATTGATGCAGTGTCGTAGACCTGGCAGGCCTGTGTAGCTACGATCAATTCAAACAGAACGGGGGGTATCTATTAATCGGTAATCTGTGTACTATTAAACCCGTATCTGTATAATAGGTATACTGTTTTGTCCAAATAATAATCGGGAGGCGCGATGATGGGTAGATTCAGTTTTAAGAAAAAAAATAACAATAAATCCCCTAAAGAATCACCAAAACCAGACAACCAAGCCCCTCCTGAAACACCGGAGTTTTCTTCTGGCAATGAACAAAGCTTGCCACCTGAACCAGCGGTCAGCACCAAACAATTCGGTTTTATGCAAAGTAAGCTGAAAACTGAAAATCCGCCCGTTCAAAATCAAGTGCCCGAACAGCCTTTGTTTGATGTTTTGGCCGACAGCACTGACAGTCATTTTATACCTGGACAAAACACACCACCTGAACCAGCCGACAGCCCCAAGCAATTCGGTTTTATGCAAAGTAAACTGGAGGCCGAAAATCCGCCTGTGCAAAATCAAGAGACCGATGAGGTCCTGTGCAATGTTTTAGGCGACACCCCGGACATCAATTTTATACCGGAGCAGGAACCCCACAAAACGACCATTACGCCAGGGTCGCAGGGTGAGCATGACCTCCAGTACAAATGGGGAACCCGTGACCGTGCGTTAAATTTCTACGACCGCCAGGTGCTAGATTACCTGTCACCCAAAATGAAGGAATTTATCGCCCGCCAGGAATTTTTATTTGTCGCCACGGCAGACCATCATGGCGAATGTGATTGTACCTCCAAATTTGGCAAGCCCGGTTTCATCCGGGTATTGGGGAACCGCTACCTCATTTACCCCGAATACCGTGGTAATGGGGTGTATGCCAATTCCGGTAATATCATGGAAAATCCGCACATCGCCATGCTGATTATTGATTTCACCAAAGATACGGTTGGCCTGCACGTCAATGGCCGGGTGCGACTCGTGGCCAATGAAGAATTGCTGCAATACGGCGATAGGTTGCCCGCCGATGTTATCGAAGAAATCCATCAGGAAGGTAAAAAATGCCCTGAACGCTGGATGATGGTGGAAGTTGAAGAAGCCTACATTCAATGCTCCAAGCATATTCCGTTGATGAAAAAAGCCGAAAAAAATATCGATTGGGGTACCGATAACGCCGCAGCTAAAGGCGGGGATTATTTTCAATTGATGGATATACCGCTGTATGACCGTGTCGGTGGCGACAAGGCTATGGAAATAGCAGTGGATGTGTTTTACCGTAAGGTTCTGCAGGACGAACAAGTCGGACATTTTTTTACCGGGGTTGACATGGAAGCTTTGCGCCTGAAACAAAAGTCATTTTTAGCGATGGCATTTGGTGGCCCGTACCATTATTCCAACCAGGATTTGCGTGCTTCTCATAAACCGCTGATTGAAAAATATGGCTTGACGGATAGCCATTTTGACCGGGTGATGGCTCTTTTTAAGGAAACCCTGGACGAATTGAATATCTCCGCCAATGAGCAACAGGGCATGGCGGAAATTTTGCTAAGTACCCGCGAGACCATACTAGACCGATAAGATTGTACAGATAAAGCACCATTGCCTCAGTCCGCGAAACAGAGATAGCATGACCACATCCGTCAATTTGTTGTTTAATGGCAGCGCCTATAATTGCCAGCCAGAAGAAACCGTGCTGGATGCCTTGCTCCGACAGCAAGTGCCTGTACCTTATTTGTGCAAGAAGCAAACCTGCTTTAAGTGCATGATGCGTTCCTTAAACAACACCCCCCCCATTCGCTCGCAACGGGAACTCAAAGAAGCCTTGCAACTGCAAAACTATTTTCTGGCCTGTGCCTGTTATCCAGTACGGCATATGGAAATTGCCCTACTGGATGATATTCAAGCCAGCCAGATGACTGCAAGGGTTCGTGAAAAAAATTCGTTACACGCCAATGTTACCGAGTTGGTTCTGGAATGTGAAACACCCTTGGCTTATTATGGAGGTCAAACGCTATTGCTATTAAACGGGCGGCATCTGGGCAGGAAATTGGCGATTGCATCACCCAGCAGCGCAAGTTTAAGACGCAGGCTTGAAGTGCATGTGGAGCGTATTGACAATGATGGTTTTTCCAAGTGGGTTTTTGAAAGCCTTGCCGTTAATGATACGGTTTATCTCAGTAATATCAGGGGGGAATTGCTGTACCAGCCAGGGCAACCCGAACAATCACTTTTGTTGGTAAGTTGGGGCAGCAATCTGGCCGCGATGTTAGGTTTGCTTCAGGATGCCTTTGAAAATGCCCACACAGGGCCGGTGGTTCTTTTGCAGGGTGTCACAGAACCAGGGCAATTGTATTTGCAGGCAGAATTGCAGGGCATCAGCGGCCATTTCCCTAATTTTCGTTATATCCCCTGCATTGAGCTTGGCCCAGTACCTAAAGGTGGTCTACAAAGTACGGTTGATAAGGCGGTAGCCCAGTTTTTGCCCAATCTAACCGGCTGGAAAATATTTATCTGCGGTAATCAGGTGCAGGCCAGCACCGTGCAACGGCAGGCTTATCTGGCCAAGGCCGCGATGAAAAATATACATATTGAAGTGGTATCCATATAAAAAATGTAATTTATCTAGGACAAAGACCATGGCAACAGGCACAGAACACGACCAGGCCGAAAACCTGTTTTGGCAAAAAACTTTTTTTTCCGATCACAAGCCAGTGCGTTCTATCCGGCGTACCAAGCATGATCTGACCGCCCAGCCGGTTGATAAAATAGGCAATTCCGATGAGGTTTGGCTCAGGCAGTTATTTTTGGGCGGGTCATCACATGTCACTGCCGGTGACACGCTGCGGGTTTTTAAATCCGGTAACGTTGTGCATGAAATTCCGCTTGACAATCTGAAGGCAGAAACCGTCATCGGCCGCCACCCCGATGCCGATTTGCAGCTGGAATCGCATAAAATGGCCATGTTCCATGCACTCATCAGAAAAGTCGATGGCAAGTTGTACATCGAAAATCTGGACAGCGACAGCGGCATTCTGGTCAAAAACAGGAAGCTAAGCCTGAAAACGCGCGTCCAGCTGCACGATGGCATGCAAATTGATATGCCAGGATTTAGGCTGGAATTTGCCATTGCCAATATGCCCAATATCGATGAGCTGGATTTTGAAGCCGAAGAGTTGCTGGAAATACCGGATTTTTTCTACCGGCCGCCACCGCCGCCGCCCAGCCCGTTGCTCAGCAATCTGGTTGATAACCTGGACAGCCTGAAAATTTGGTCTGAAGGCACGTCCATCCTCAAGGTGGCCGACATTATTGAAGAAACCGCTGACTGCAAGACGTTTCGGCTGGTCGGCAGGCAGCCCCTGTTGTTCTCTTATAAACCGGGGCAATTTATTACCTTCATCCTGAATCTTGACGGCAAGGAGGTCAAGCGTTCGTACAGCATGTCGTCCAGCCCTTCCAGGCCACATTTGCTGGAAGTCACTATCAAACGTGTGCCTGGCGGCCTGGTGTCCAACTGGTTTTGTGACCATGTGAAATTGGGTGATGAATTGACCATCAAAGGCCCTGCGGGGAAATTCACCTGCTTTAATTACCCGTCCAGCAAAATGTTGTTTGTGGGCGCCGGCAGC
>SBAV01000199.1 GCA_005239965.1 Methylobacter tundripaludum | reverse complement strand
GCATGGGTGATAGTCCAATGTTCAATTAAAGAAAAAAAAGGTGCAACTATAAGTGCTTTTTTTCCAGGCAAAACATCTTTTATCGTGTCTACAAAAATATCCCTGATATCAAGATACAACGGTATTTTTTTATTACGCGCCACCAGTGCGCCTAAAGCCGCAGTCATCAGCCGTGATGACGTAGCGCAAACAAGATTGTAGTCCCTTTCGGACAAAATGCTAAGTGCACAATACGCAAACGCAATAAAAGCTTTGGTTTGGTCAACCATGCCGCTTTTATGGTTAGGTAGTTTAATGCGCCGCACTGTCAATCTTGGCGATTGTTCCAGTTCTGGCGCTACATGGGTAAAACTGTTATAACGATTAGGAAGCGTTGTAATGACGTCGATATGCGCATCTTCAGGTAGCTGTTCTAGCAAAGCATTGACTAAAGCCCCCGCACGAAACGATCCCGCGCACAAATCCGGCGGATAGTAAAAACTCAGTAATACAATTTTCAAAATATTTTGACCGCTCTGTCAGTCATTGAGTAATGCGCTATTAATGTTTTTAAATTCAGTATCATCGTTCGCTTTATTTATTAAACCATGTGCAATAATGGGGCTGTTTTTTTGCAAAACAATAAGCTTTAAACAAATAGTCACGACAATAAGGTTCACAGCCGTTGGCAAAGAGATTATCCCAAAAATACCACCCGAATTAAGCGCAGGCAATAAAACAAACGTGATAAAAATTAACGCCAATAAACCCATGTTAAGCCTGCCATAAAAAAATTGCTGCAGGGTAAAGTTGAAAAATTTTACAAAAACAGCACCAAACAAAAGAACTACTAGAAACCACCATCGGCCAAACAATACGAACAACTCACCAAAAAGAGTCAGTGTCAGATTTACCGAACCTTCCTCAGCTCTTTCAAGGTTAGGATAATAGCTGACAGTTATTAATTTATTGATAGATCCTGCAAAGTTAATATTAAAAGTGTCGAATATAAGTTGAGAGATGTGATTGCCAAAAAAAGAAAAAACCCACTGATTAACCGCTGACGAAGGATATGACAAGGCATAATCCCAACTGCCGGCAAGCCCATACGCTGCCACTGTCGTTGCCCTGGCAGCAATATAACGTCTTGCATCATCTATACTGATGTCGGAAAAAAACATAGATGACAAAACCATAAAACCAAACGCCCCAAAAAACAGTAACAGCTTTTGCCGCGTCGAAGCTAAAGGCCACAACAAACACGATGAGGGTAGCATAACCATAATAAGCGTTGATTTATAGCCGGTCATCAATGCCGACAAAACGATAAGCAATAACGTTAGGCAATTTTGAGTCCTGTAATTTTTACCCAAAACCAGATTATAAACGGCTAGCAACGCCAACAATGCCAACAAATATTTCACTGTGAAATTGTAGAAAGGACCGATTGTTCCCAGGGAGGCTCGTATTTCGCCTCGATCCATTGAACCCGACACCGTGTGTCTTCCAGAAATCCACAAAATTTCAAAAAAACACAACATACTCACAAATAAGCCGCGAAAGCTAATACCTCTAAGGGCAAACCAATACAACGGATTGATAACGATTAGCCCTGCACTGGGCGCCAAACAAATGAACAGCGTCATCATTACCGTGTAACAGATGTACGAAACCCAAAGTGCATAATCTACTGATACGCCCAATAAACTTACTTGATTTGAATAGGCATCCCAGAGGCCGTAACCAGGTAGACATACCATCATTAAGGCAACAATTTTCAGTGGCGCAAGCGAAATTTTAACCACTGGCATAGGCAAAACATCAAAAGACATGATGCTCACTCACTATAACAAAATACAACCCGAAACAATTTTGCATTTAGGCATTCTAATTTTCACAAGTACTGTTACTTGCCTACATTAACAACAACTTCCAAATCAATTGCACTGTAGAACGGTTAAACTGCTATTTCTGCCATACCATTGGCCATCTGCTCAGAAAAATACCGTTCTGCAAGCGGATCAAAAACGAGGCTTTTTACGCCTTTTTGCGCTGCTTCAATGACAGTTGATGAATTATAGGTGATATGCAGAGTTACATGGCTCAATAATAACGGCAAAGGCAACACAGACGCGTTAGCAATTTCAAAATTAGACACGCCCGCCTCTGTTAATTGTTTGGTTACCAGCGGTATTTCATGCACTCTGCCGGGATGAATCCTAATCAATACCAAAGCAGCTTTTGATTGTTTTAGCAATTCAGTAATCACTTGTTTTGAAAAATACTGTTCATCACTCCATTGATGAGTATATAGCACGGCGCGGCCCTGCGTCTTAACAAAATCGATAAACTGCCGATTAACACCGTGTTGATAAAAGAACTCATCGCTGTTGTTCAACCACCGATTGCCAACTATTTCAGCACGATGAAATTGATTATTGGACCAAGCCCTAACTGCTTTTTGTTCCGATTCACCCCAAACCTGAAAAATTTCCGGCAATAGCTCAAATCGTCCTGAAACCGGTAACCGCCAACTGCCGTACATCCAATGATGATCGCCCTGCAGGCCATGCTGAATATCGATGACACGAATGGATTTGGAACTGGCGACGCTGGACAACGCCAGATGCGGCAAGGAATACCAATTGACCAGGTAAATCGTGGCCGGCTGCACTGTGTTTAAGGTTTTTTGCCAGTAGCTTTTAAGGCTTGCAAAGGCTTTTAAGGATGATAAAAGTGTGTTGCGTACCTTTATCGGGTTAATCTCAAAACAATCGGCGCTTTTGGCAGCAACTTCATCCAACCACAACACATTACAATGACTCGATTTAGATTTGCTCATACTGGTCAACAGAAGGTCTTTGTTGGTGTACAACGACTTCCGGTAACGCGGTATGCGTAACGAATTGGAAACCACCAGTTCCAGGGTCAAATAATCTGTAATTGAAGATTCCTGATCAATTAGGGTATCGAAAAAAATGTCGTACCACACGCCATTCAGTTCAGTACGACGAATGGAATGAGTAACAAACAAATTTTTAGCAGGCCGCAATACATCGTTATGGGCAGAATCTTTCCAACTGCCGTAGACACTTAAGCGAAGGTCGGTAAAAAGTTTCCAGGCTTTTTGGGTAATGCCCTTGGCCCTATTAATGACAGGGTGCTTGACTGCACCAGCTTGGCTGGCCGGAAGCCCATCAACCGCTATACTTCCCAGGCTGTAACGTATCAGCGGCCAGAGGTTATCGTTACCCAGTGTATAGCTATCGATGGGTAATTCATCTTGAAGACGCTGTATACGCTTTACAAATTCCGCACTGTTCACGAATTCACTTGCCGGTGTGTTGAGTAATGACATCAATAACGCGGTCTTGCTGCTCTTGCGTCATATTAGAGCCCGATGGCAGGCAAATACCGTGCTCAAAAAGATGCGCGGCTACTGAGGTGTCGGCATGATCAAAAGACGGGTATTGTTTAAAAACCGGCTGCAAGTGCATAGGTTTCCAAACTGGACGCGCTTCGATTTTATCATCGGCCAGATTTTGGATTAAATCACTGCAGGAAATAGCTGATTGCTTTGCATCAAGGGTACAGGCAGATAACCAATGCGTGGAATAACTCCATGACGGCTCTGGCATCCAGTCAAATTGTTGCAAGTGCCCCAGTTTTTCCAGATAGCGCTGATAAATCGCCCGCCGTGCGGCAACACGCTCATCCAGAACGCGCAGCTGGCCACGGCCCACGCCCGCCAACACATTGCTCATCCGATAGTTGTAACCAATTTGCGTATGTTCATAATGCGGCGCCGGATCGCGGGCTTGCGTAGCCAAAAAACGCGCTTTTTTGATCAAGTCGCCATCTTCAGAAACCAGCATACCGCCACCTGATGTGGTTATAATCTTATTGCCATTAAACGAGTAAATACCCATCAAGCCGAATGTGCCACTGGCTTTGCCCTTGTATTTAGCGCCCAACGACTCGGCGGCATCTTCAATAACAGGCACACCATGCTGTTGACATAGGGCCAAAATAGGATCCATGTCGGCACTTTGCCCATAGAGATTAACGACAATAACCGCCTTAGGCAGCTTGCCTTCTCGCTTTGCCCAGGCAAATGCCTTCTCCAAGGCTACGGGCGACATATTCCAGCTTTCCGGTTCGGAGTCTATAAATACCGGTTGAGCGCCTTGGTAGGCAATCGGATTGACACTCGCCACAAAAGTAAACGTCGAGCAAAACACCACATCGCCCGCACCAACATTCAGCAAGCGCAAGGCCAGATGGATAGCGGCAGTACCTGAGCTTAACGCCGCAGCATGACCGATGCCAACATAAGCCGCCAGCTCGTTCTCGAAGCCATCAACATTAGGGCCTAGCGGGGCAATCCAATTAGTACGGAAAGCTTCGTCAACATACTCGCGCTCGCTGGTACCGATATGCGGCGATGACAGATATATTTGTTGATCCAATTCGCGCCGCTCCAATACTTTTATCACCCTACCGGCCTCATCAAGTAGCGGCAAGTGGTTAAATTTTCTTGAATTCATCAGCTCTAACGCAGCCACACGGGTGATGCCTTCCTGTGCCACTACTGATTGCATAATGGGCAATGCTTCTAAAGTATCTTCAAGACTTTTTCCTGACAGCAGCAATCTGCGTATATCACCATCAGTAATGGTACGCTCGAAAGAACCATCGGGATGCACCAGCAGCAGTATCCCGGAGGCCTGTTTATCCAAAACGTGCAACGCATCCAAAATCTTGGATGGCCGCTGAATTTTAATCGCTTCCACGTTCATGACATTCTCCTCTCTGAATTCGTTGTGCGGGCACACCCGCATAAGTCGCATGTGCTGGCAGGTCATGCAAAACCACTGCCCCCGCACCAATCACACAGCCATCTCCAATAACGACACCAGGGAGTATGTTGGCTCCTGCACCGATCAACACTTTTTCGCCCAACCGTACGTTACCCGACAAAGTGGCGTTTGGCGCGATATGGGAATAGCGGCCAATCACACAATCATGATCGATGACCGCACCATGATTAACGATACAGCCGTCATTTAATACGGCCATAGGGGCGACAACCGCACTGGCGGCAATAAAACACCCGGCATCTATTTTTGCAGAAACAGCAACCGCCGCCTTAGGATGCACGATAGTACGGTAAATCATACCCGCCTGTAAGCACCTCTCAGCAAGGCGTGAGCGAAATCCATTATGGCCTACGGCGACATGAAAATCTCTTTCAGTTCCCACTGCACGTGCCACGGGCGCAATAATCGGCAAACCCATACACATCAGGCCAGCAAGTGCCAGGTTATCATCGGCCAGTTGCAATACAACACTATCGGCGTATGTGCAGCGGACAGCATCAATGACCACTTTGGCATGGCCGCCTGCGCCAACAACCAAAAGGGAGTCAATAGGCATTCGCTTTTAACAAGGTATCAGGCAAAATTTCCAAGGTTTCCAACAATCCCACAATTTTTTCGGTTGCGTTACCTTGCCCATAGATATTGGTGATCTGAAACCGGCCACTGTCCAAAATACGACGCAGAACGTCATCAATATTATCGCCAGACACATGAATATCGGTGACATTGGCATTGCGTTCACGAAGATTTTGTCGTGTACCCACATTCAGCACCGGGGTACCAAAGCTCGCCGCTTCAATGATACCGCTACTGGAATTACCGACCATCACATCACAAACCGCCATCCAGGAGACAAACTCGGCACGCGGCAAATGGCGTAGCACACGCACCTGTGGATGTTGCCCATATTTTCCCAAAGCACGGCGAACGCCCCCGTTACCGGCATCGGAATTCGGCATTAACGCCAATACCTGCAAATTTTGACGAAGACAAGCATCAAGCAAAGCTGAAACTTCCTGTTCAGCATGGTTAGCCTCTTGCAGAACCGGATGATAAACAAACAAAGCCAACGGTTTATCAGCAGCAAAATTCACCGCCGCACACAAAGAAGCCCGGTCAATCGTAGCCAGTTCCAACAAGCCATCCAAGCCTGGCGCACCCGTCACAAAAATATGATCGCACCGTTCACCCATGCGAATCAATCGCTCACGTGCATCTTGGGTGGCCACAAAATGAAAATGCGCCAATTTGGAGATAGCATGGCGCACAGG
>SBAV01000153.1 GCA_005239965.1 Methylobacter tundripaludum | reverse complement strand
GCTGGTTTTTACTTTTGATGGTAATAACCGCATCGACGTGCGACCAGTTAGGCACGCCTTCGTAAATAAATGCAAATATCAAAACACGCCGGAATACGTGCCATTGTTGCCCGTTAATGCGCAGGGTTTCGCCGCCGATGGATTGGCCGCTACGGTCATCCTGATCCAGTTCGATGAACGGAAATTGCCGTAAATTGCCAAAATGCCCGCCCAATGCCTGAACTGCGCCAATAGCGCCATCAGCCAGTTCCCAAAGACAGGCCAAATCCAGATCTATGCCTGATGATTGACGGAAAAGTCCTACCGATTTAACCGGTGTGGCGTTCCAGTTAAGGTTGACCACGATCTCACCCAAGCCATCCTGGTGTTTTTCCAGCGAGATCGACTGGCCTTTTTTGTCCAGGGTAATCTTGCTTAAATTGACTTTTGGGGCGGATTGACTGGCGGGTTGTGAGCTGCCTTCTCCTTCGCTGACATCAACGCCGTAAAATTCCGCCAAGGGTTGCAAGCCACCGATGAATCCTTGCCCTACCGCGCGAAGTTTCCATTTGTCCTGGTGCCGGTAAAGTTCGGCAACAATGAGCGCGGTTTCTTTGTTGGGTTGGGTGTCCAACGAAAAACTGGCGATTTCAAGGCCGGTTAAAAAATCTTTGACCAGAAGGGTGACGTTTTTGAGCGCGCTAAAGTTTTGCCCTTTGCTAAGCCCATCAGCAATGGTCATTGTGAAGGCAATTTTTTGTACCGATGCCGCTGTGCGATCCAGATGGCAAGTAAAACGACCCGATTCGGTTTCCAGTTGAATGCCTTGGTCGCTTCGTACCGGTTGATTGAAAAAGATAAAATCGTTATCAGATGCAACTTTACCCTGGGCATTAAGCAAAAATGCGCTGACATCAACTGCCAGCCCCGGCGGGGTGTGGGCTTGAATGACAGAAATATGCAAGGCAGCGGTGGGCAGAGGGCAATTTTGCCCAGGGACGAGATCAATTCTGGTGTGCATTTTCACCTCGAGGCAGGCTAAGGCGATTTCCTATCGTCTTAGCCCTGATAGATAACCGATGTTCTTGTAATGGGTTTTCATGCGTTAGTATAACCCCAATTGCAATTGAGCGACTTCTGACATCATGTCCCGTGACCAGGGTGGATCAAGCACGACTTCCACCTCAACTTTACCAACACCCGGTAACGCACGGATACACTTTTCGACATCGCTTTGAATAACTGGCCCCATGCCGCAACCGGGAGCGGTCAGTGTCATGATGATATGGACATCATTCTGATCGGTATGGGTCTCTGAAGGTTTTACGTTGCAGTGATACACCAGCCCCAAATCAACAATATTGACGGGAATTTCCGGGTCGTAAATGGTTTTCATCACTTCCCAGCAGTTTTGTTCGACGGCTTCCGCGCTGGTTTCTGATACCAAGGTATGTAGCCGATGCGGTTCTTTGCCCAAGGCATCGGCATCTTCGCTGGCAATGCGTACCATCTGCCCGTACTCGGTGACGACGGTGTAGTTGTTTCCTAAAGACTGATGAATGGTAACAATGGAACCTTGCTTAAGCGTGCCGGCATTACCATCAGGGACGGTGATAACGTTAACGTCGCGGGTTAAAACTACATCTTCTCTTTCTGCCATAGTTGTTGTTATCAGTGTAAGGTTCGTGCGTCAATGGTTTGGCCGGTTATGCCGATGCTGGCATCCCCGAATAAATACAGGAATGCTGGGGCTAATGAGGTTACAGGGGGTAGCTCGGCTTTGTCTTCGCCAGGAAAAGCCCTTTGTCTCAGTGGTGAATCCACAGGTCCCGGTACTAAAACGTTGACACGGATTTTGTTCGATGATTCAAGTTCTTCTGCCAGTATTTTAGACAATGCCTCCAGTGCAATCTTGGCTACGCCATAAGCACCGGTATAGGCCTGCGCGGTTCTGACCGCAGAATCGGATGTGAACACAATGGAAGCATTTTTGCTTTTTTGCAGCACCGGTAACAAAACCCGGGTGAGCAAAAACGGGGCGTTGAGATTGACATTTAAGCTATGCCCCCACTCCTTGGTATCCAGTAAGGCCATGGGTGTAAAGGCGATAAATTCTACGGCGCAGTGCAATAGCCCTTGCAGCGAGCCATAAGTGAATTCAATGCGGTTGGCAAGTTCCTGATAGTCGTTTTCGGAAGCACCCGCTAAATCGAATGGATACATGATGGGCTCTGGCGCGCCGATGGCAACAATGTCATCGTAGGTTTTTTCCAGCTTAGGAATGCTTTTGTCCAACAGGATAATGTGGGCACCCGTTTTGGCGAGAGTGATGGCTGCTACGCTGCCAAGGCCGCCGCCGGCACCGGTAATTAAAATGACGTTTTTTTCTAATGGCATACGGCTAAGCTTATCCAGTCTGAGTGTGATTAGGTCTATATTGCAGTCACCCAGATAGTGGGTTCGTGATGATTTTAAACCAAGTGCATGAATGTGTGACTATTGGTAAAGTGACATTACCGATTACGACTACTCGGCGCGTTTGAAAGCGGCAATGTAATTAATGTCTATGTCTTTGCCAAGACTAAACTGCTGGGTAAAGGGATTGTATTCAATACCCACCATACCTTGTAGTTCAAGGCCGACGCTACGCGCAGACTGGCTTAATTCAGACGGTTTGATGAATTTTTTATAATCGTGCGTACCTTTAGGGAGCATCCTGAGGACGTGCTCGGCGGCGACTATAGCCAATGCGTAGGCTTTCCGCTTACGGTTAAGGGTGGAAAAAAATACCATACCACCCGGTTTAACTAAGCTGGCACATGCGGAAATAATCGAACCGGGATCAGGCACATGTTCCAGCATTTCCATGCAGGTGACATGATCGAAACTGCCGGGTTGCTGTTTCGCTAATGCCTCCGCGCTAATTTTTTGGTACTGGGCGTTTACGCCGGACTCCAGCGCGTGCAAGTCGGCAACATCAATCAGGTCGGCGCTTAAATCTATCCCTAAAGCCTCCGCGCCTTGTCTGGCCAAGCCTTCGGTCAAAATACCGCCACCACAACCAACATCGACAATACGTTGGCCGGCCAGACTCACATAGCGTTCGATAAAGGCGAGGCGGAGGGGATTAATGTCGTGCAAGGTCTTGAATTCGCCTTGGGGATCCCACCAGCGTTCAGCCATTGAGCCAAACTTGTTGATTTCGTGCGGGTATACGTTTTCTTTTGCGGTCATGGTGTGCGTCCTGATTTAAACTGCCATAGTTTACTATACCCTAGACTGTTCGTCATTTGTTGATAGCCCACGCTAACAAAAGCGGATATTTCGACGCAACCTTCCTAAAAATACTGATCGTCAGATAAGTTCTAAATAACCCGCTTTGTAGTCTGGATACATAAACTTGTAACCCAGTTTTTTAAGCCTGCTATTTCGGCAGCGTTTGTTCATGTCGCACATATCTCCGGTAACTTTGGCTATGGGCGGATCGCAATGCAGCTGTTCTGCCAGCCAGCTTATGACTTCCCATAAGGGCGCTGGGTCGTTATCACTGGCTAAATAACAGGATTCAAGATTAACACCCGCCAAACGCTGTTCCAGTAAAAAAGCCAATACGCCCACACAGTCGCGTTGATGGATTCTATTGGTAAAGTACGGATATTGCTGTATTGATGGCCTTTGCTGCGCCATTCTAAGCAGGTATCCGCGCCCTGGGCCATAGATACCTGAAAAACGCACGACGACATTGGCAGGGTTTTGCGCTATCAGTTTTTGTTCAGCGTTGACGATTTTGAGGCTGGTGCTTTTAGTTGGTGCAGTTATTGAATTCTCGTCAACCCATTCGCCTTGAGATTGGCCATACACACTGGTGGAAGAGACGAATAGCCACGGTGCTTTGGAACCGGTTTGTGCAAATCGGTTGAGCAGGTTGTCGATGCCTGTTTCGTAGATGTCGTGGTAGCTGTTTTCGTTACGGCTATCGGCGGAAACGATAAAAAAAATGTGTTCAAAGTCGGTGTCTAATGCTTTCAGGCCAGTAGGCGAAGTGATGTCTGCACGGATAACCTTAAATTTTTTATGGTTTTCAGGCGGTGGATTACGCTTTAGTCCAGTTACATCATGACCTGTTTCAGCCAATGTTTTGGCCAGTTCGTAGCCGATTGCACCACAGCCGATTATCAGGATTTTTGCCATATCTTATAGGGCATTGATAAGTTGTAATTCTTGCGGGTAAAGGGACATGTAGTAGGAGTCCTCAATATAGGGGTCAGGATTTTTTCTGAAATGGTGTTTGAGCAGGGTCAGTGGCACTATAAGCGGCACTTCTCCCTGTCTGTAGCGTTCAATCAGCTCACAAAGCTCGGCCTTATCATCTGCCGCCAGTTCTTTTTTCAAATAACCTTGAATATGCTGCAGCACGTTAACGTGATTTTTACGGCTGGCCAGTTTTTTTAAAGTGTTCATCAGTTGGGCAATGTAAGTATTGGCTACTTCATTGACATTCACTTTCGTAACCGTTGCCAATAATTGGCCTAAGTCGATGTAGTTTTCGTGGCTCATGATAATCAATTTGTGCTGGGCATGAAAACGGGTCAATCGGCTTGGGGTTAAGCCTTCGGCCAACAGTTGTTTCCATCGGTACAGCACATACACGCGCTGGATAAAGTTTTCGCGTAGCATCGGATTGCCTAATCGACCTTCTTCTTCAACCGGCAGTAGCGGGTTGTTGCACATCATTGCCTGGGCGTAAATGCCGGTGCCAATTTGTTGGGGCTGACCATTGCTATAGACTTTCACCTGTTCCATGCCGCAACTGGGTGAGCCCTTTTTCAGAATATAACCGCACAAATCAATATGTGTTGCTTTTTGCTGGTGGGCATAGTTACGTAATGGGGTTGTGACATCAACTTCAGGATTTTTTACGCCTAAGCTACGTATTCCGTTATCTGTTTTTACCAATTGGATAGCGGGGCGAGGTGTACCCATGCCTATGGCAACTTCAGGACAAAAGGGCTGGAAATCAAAATATTCCGCTAAGGTGCCGACGATGTAATTGTCCAGTTTATGGCCGCCATCGTAGCGCACGGGCTGGCCAAGTAAACAACTGCTGATACCGACTGGAATTTTCTTCATGGTGTTTTAGTTTATGAGGTAGCGTAAGAATTTACCCGTGAATTTGGAAAAGGCAAGATTGGATAAATAAGCGTTTTTTCATTGAAAGCCAATAAATTTAGCAAAAGACAAATGACACTTTGGACAATTATTGAGGTCAACTATAAAGTTTTACCGGGAAAGATATGAATACGCAAAACCTAAATAAACCATTGGCAGATTGGCAGGACAGAGAACTTTAGTTACCGGTGATGACCAGGATGATTTGCTCAAGGCAGGCGAGATCAGTGTACAACTCCCTGGATGGATGCCAAAGGCTGCAAGTGTCTATCGAATCCTACGAGGTTCAGGCTGGCGTGCGATCATGTTTTCAACGTTTTATTAATCCGGCCAATGGTGGTCTGTTCGATGTGCTGGATGGGTCAGACGGAAACGTGGATGCCTTGCGCCTAACCAAATTTTTGCTGTTTGAGAAGGAGTAGAATTATGAAAACAATCCTGTTCTTGTTAATTCTTGTGATTGCCGACTTGTCAGCAACAAGGGGTTATGCCGAAACAAACCTGCAAGCCCCTTTTTCGGCAGAACCTGATAATCTGTCGGTCGCCACGTTTGCAGGTGGCTGCTTCTGGTGTACTGAATCGGACTTTGAAAAACTGCCGGACGTACATGACGTGATCTCAGGTTTTAGTGGCGGCCATGTTGCCAATCCCAGTTATGAAGCTGTTGAAACGGGAAAAACAGGGCATGTTGAAAGTGTTCAGGTTTATTATGACCCGAAGGTAATCAGTTATGACACCCTGCTTAATGCTTTCTGGCGCATGGTTAATCCCACCGATAATGACGGTCAATTCGTTGACAGGGGCGAGCAGTATCGCACCTTGATTTTTTACCATAGCGAGGAACAAAAACAAAAAGCGGAACGTTCCCGCAAGTTATTGGATGAATCAGGACGTTACAAAGCGCCCGTTGTCACTGAAATAAGAAAGTTTGAGGCTTTTTATCCCGCCGAAGACTATCATCAGGATTATTACAAAAAGAACTCTATCCGTTATCAATACTATCGCTTTAGATCAGGCCGGGATCAATATCTGAAAAAAATATGGGGCGATGATTTACATTTAAAAATCGGCCAGGAAAAAACCAGCGCCCGCTACAGCAAGCCCACTGATGACGTGTTACGCAAAACGCTAACGCCGTTGCAATATCAGGTGACGCAAGAAGAAGCCACTGAACCGCCGTTTGACAATACCTACTGGAATGAAAAGCGGGATGGTATTTATGTCGATGTCGTCAGTGGCGAGCCGCTGTTTTCATCCAGGGACAAATATGATTCAGGCACGGGCTGGCCCAGCTTTACTCGTCCGCTCGTACCTGAGAACATCATTAAAAAAAGTGATTTTTTGCTGGTTTTGCCACGCACGGAAGTTCGCAGCCGTTATGGCGATTTACATCTGGGTCATGTATTCAATGATGGCCCAAAACCAACAGGGCTAAGATATTGCATGAACTCGGCTGCGTTACGGTTTATTCCGGTAGAAGAAATGAAAGCGGCGGGTTATGGCGAGTTTTTAGTTGGGTTTCAGGCTGAAAGCCACAAGTAAATATCAGAAAGTTTGATTATTTTCAGCGGTTTCTTAATCTAAACTGCGGTAGGTCATGCGAACCGCTTGCGAGGTTTTTTTAAGCAATAAGTTTGCTTTCTCTTTGTGGTAGAAGTTACGCATTGACAACCGCGATACAATATGGCTTTTAAAATAACGTGAGTTCGGGATAAGAAATTTCTAACATATTGATTTTTTTGTAATTACACTTTTTAGTTTTACTCCCATCTTAGTGATAAATCGTCCGCTTTTAAAAAGCTCTATAGCTTAGATTTAGCGCTACATACAGTCATTTCAAAAGTGTGCGGTTTCAAAGTAAGATAGGAGTAGCTTTGTTCATTCGTATAGCTCATAAATGCTGTCAATCTTAATCCTCTCAAAAAACGATCCTTGTAAAAAACATGAGTACTCATACTGTTCAAGTCATTGCCCAACAAAGTCGCCTTGCGGCACGCCAGTTAGCCTCAGTCCCCGAATCATTACGAAATCTTGCCTTGGCTAAAATGGCCGAGACACTGGAGTCGGTGAAGCATCAGGTTCTGGCGGTTAATGCCCAAGAAATCATAAAAGCCCGCGATGAAGGGCAATCGGATGCGATGGTGAAGCGGCTAACGATAGACGACAAAACCTTTCAGTACATGCTGTCGCGCTTAAAAAAAGTGGCGCAACTGCCAGACCCGCTCAATCGGATACTGGCAGGCCATACCAATCCGGCGGGACTGCGGGTCTACAAAAAATCGGTGCCGCTCGGTGTCATCGGCATTATTTATGAGTCGCGCCCCAACGTCACTACCGATGCGGCGGGGGTGTGCATTAAAAGCGGCAATGCGGTCATTTTGCGCGGCGGTTCGGAAGCTTTGCAAACCAACACCTTGCTCACCGATGCGATGATTGAAGGCGCGGTTAATGCAGGGCTGCCGCAACATGCAATACAGATTATTCGCACGCCTGGCCACGAAGCGGTAGGCGAACTGCTGAAAATGGATGACTATATTGATGTGTTAATTCCGCGTGGCGGCAAAGGCTTAATCCAGCGCATTGCCGAAGGTACCCGAATTCCTGTCATTAAACATTACGATGGGATTTGCCATCTGTATATCGCCGCAGATGCTAACCCGGAGCAGGCCGTCGCCCTCGCCATTAATTCCAAATGCCAAAGTGTGCAGGTCTGTAACGCGCTGGAAACCCTGTTAGTCGATAAAAAATGTGCCGAACAGCTATTGCCGTTGCTGAACACGGCATTTGCTGCAAACAACATTGAACTGCGTGGCTGTGAACAAACGCAAAAGCTGTTGTCCAATATTCCAGCAGCGACAGAAGATGACTGGCATACCGAATATCTGGCACCGATTCTTTCGGTCAAGATTGTTGATGGTATTCAAGCAGCAATTGACCATATCAACCACTATGGGTCAGGACATACCGACGGCATTGTGACGCAAAGTCTGGCGATGGCCAGGCAATTTGAAGAGCAGGTTGATTCGGCATCCGTGATGATTAACGCTTCGACCCGACTGTCAGGGGGCGGCGATTATGGTTTGGGTTCGGTAGTAGGCATTAGCACGGATAAGCTTCATGTTCGTGGTCCGGTCGGACCTTATGAGCTGACAACCTACAAATGGGTGGCTTATGGGGATGGTCATTTAAGGAGTTAGAAAACAGCTAAGGATGTCAATAGTCTAAAATGTATAATAATCTCCAACCTCTTTTTATCTCACACATTATGAAATCAACAAGCAAAATCATTGGTTGCTTAACCCTGACAACATTACTCATCGCCTGCTCTGAGCATCGGCCTGTTAATACGCTACCTATACCAGTAAAGCCCCAAACTCAAATCAAGCCAAATTACGTCCCGCCAATTAATCCGCTAGGCGAAAGAACCGTAGAGGATATTCTGCAAATTTACGGCGCGCACGCGACACGCAAACTCAACAACTATTTCGCCAAGGCAAAGGCGTCTTTCCCTCCCAAAGAAATCACTCTCGTTGCTTTAAAACAGGAAAAGAAATTGGAACTTTGGGCGAGGGATAAGCAAGAATTTCGCCTTATCCACACCTACAATATTCAGGCTGCCAGTGGCGTAGCCGGCCCTAAATTGCGCCAGGGTGACAGGCAAGTGCCAGAAGGTATTTACCGCATTGAAGGGCTGAATCCCAACAGTAATTATCACCTGTCCATGAAACTCAACTATCCAAACGAATTTGACTTATTCCATGCAGCGCTAGAAGGGCGCAGTAATCCAGGTTCGGATATTTTTATTCATGGCAGAGCTATCTCTATTGGTTGCCTTGCTATGGGTAATGAAAACATAGAGGAGCTTTTTGTCCTCACCGCGAAAGTAGGTGCTGAAAATGTAAAAGTCGTGATCGCCCCGCACGACCCAAGAGTCTATCCTCTAACGACTGACTCAGCACAACTTCCGATATGGACAACGGAACTTTATGCCAACATTTTCCGCGAAATCAATGCTCTGTCAACTAAGGTGAAGTCGACACAAACAATGAGATCACAATCAATGCTGCATTAGTAGTCGTAGGCTGGGATGACGAAAGGAATCCCAGCAAAATAATGGGAACCTCTAAAAATTATCCGATCATGCTTCGACAGGCTCAGTACGAACGGATAACTCACTGATTTAACTAAAGTGCCGTTCGCACTGAGCTTGTCGAAGTGCAATTTTTAGAGGTTCCCTAATGACAAAATGCTGGGATTCGCTACGCGCTCTATCGAGTCGTAGCTCATCCCAGCCTACCGGCTACCCATCAAAAAAACTTGATTCAGTTAAGTATTCGCTGTTTATCGCTTCGGTAAGCAATGAATCTAATGATTCGCCTTGTTTAAATTTTTCTACATGGCGATAGCATAATTTTGCAAATTTCCCTTCAAGACAATTGGGGTCATTTTGGTAGGTTTTATATTCATGCAGTATGCCTTCGACAGCATTTAATTTGTTAGATAAAACGGTGCGTTGTGGGTTCAGTTTTTCTTTGATGATTTGGCTCAATTAAATATTGGTCGTCCACATTATCAATTTCTGCTTTTAATCTATTTTTAGTAAAAACTATTATCCGAATTTCTCATTTTATAACGTTTAGTCGTTAAAATAACACATCTTTCAACAAGGTTTTTTGCCCATTACTTTACTTACTAGGTCTAATAACCTCACTAAAAAACTAAAACCACATACGAAGATGAATACACTGACCCAACTCCATGCCGATATTAGACATCTTTCCTAAATAATTTTTCATATGTATTTCAATATGTTAAAAATACATAGCATTTATAGCTTATTGATTTAGCACATGCAAAAATTTAATAGGAAAGATGTCTATTGATATGTGTGTACAAACTATCAGTGACGATTATTCAGACTGTCTATGCCGCATGGGCTGCGATGGCTGTTGCCGACGGCTTGCAGGAAAACCCAAAACAACGGACACTCGCCCAAAAAGCGTGATTTGGCTTGTATTGGTATGAATTAAATCAAGGAAAAAATAAGATGCGATTAAAAGAAAAAGAGATTGAAGTAGGCTACGTCTATTTAACCATAAAAATCAATACCGTGCGGTGCTGGTGATGAAAGGTGAATTTATGATTTATGCGCCCAGTTTGGAAGGGGCTGAACCTTTAAATCAGTGTGCTACCAACCTGCCCTTTGAAAACCAACCCTTTAAAAAATGCCAAATCGCTACCTTTGCGAAAAAGGATTATCAAGTGTTTGGCCTCAATGGTACTGAAGCGATCAAACATAAATTGAGTGAATTACAGTTAGCAGAAGTAATTTCACAATGTAATGCTAAGTCAGCTATTGCTGCACTGTTAGCAGAATAAAGCAGTTACCACGCAAAATGACTGCACCCAAAGATTAATCAACACAATAGACGAAGATGAAGGCACTAACCCAACTCCATGCTGATATTAATACGCGTGTACAAATTATCAGTGACGACAATTCAAACTGGCTATGCCGCATGGGCTGCGATGGCTGTTGCCGACGACTTGCCGAAATACCCAGACTCACCACAGCGGAATGGGATTTGTTGCGGGACGGACTGACGGCACTACCTCCAGAGCAGTTTTTGGAAATAGGTCGTGGCATCGCCGCGCTGGCTGAGCAAACATCGCGCCCTGTCATCTGTCCGATGTTGAATCAATCGCTGGGAGCCTGCACGGTTTACGCCCATAGACCTGTGGCTTGCCGCACCTACGGTTTCTATGTCCAGCGTGACAATGGGCTCTACTGTAAGGACATCGAATCACGCGTGGCAGAGGGCGACTGGGCAACAGTGGTGTGGGGCAACCATGACGCGGTTGATCGCCAACTCAACGCGCTTGGCGGCAGCCGCGATTTAACCGAGTGGTTCGCGCTCTGGTAGAAAAGCAGTGACAACTCAATAAGGTGTGCTAACCATAGGATGCTGCCATCGAAGTAGTTGTTTGTTAAACAAATGTACGTGTATTTTTTACGTTATTTGGTTTGTAAGAAAAATCATAAAAATATTATTGTCAACTGAGTTTGAGAGGTGTATAAAACGCTAAGGCCTAATTAATAACTTGTTAAGTATCTATACATAAACAGTTTTAGAGAGGAATTTGATCATGAGCGGATATAAACGTTGGTATTGCACGATTGTTGTTTCCCTTACTCTGATTATCGGTGGGTTTCTCAGCCCACCGGCAATGAGTTCCTCCTCGAAGACTCTAATTCGTAACGCCGCCTTGATTCTTACCATGG
>SBAV01000549.1 GCA_005239965.1 Methylobacter tundripaludum | reverse complement strand
GTTCTTTTTCTGAAAATGTGCTTAATGTGTTCATGGCTTGCTTCATCTCCGGGGTTGTCATCCAATCGGGTAAGGCGATATCGTTTAGATATTCACCGTCTTTGAAGAATTTTAACCAACGTTGATCTTCACCTTCAACCTGGTTGGCATTAAATTTACTCAACTCCAAGAGCCATATACCGCCGTGATGGTTGAATATCCGCCCTTGGTCATCACGCATCTTGTAATGATGTACATATTGGCTATCGTCAGAAAGCAGATTTTCAGCCAGTAACCAAATCGAATAGGTTGGCCTGAGTAGGCCATAATTTTGTCCACTCTTGAGCTGCTTGCTGTAAATATTGGCCCAGTTATACATAATCCGTGCAGGCAAGCCAGAATAACTGATCAGTTGAATTTCAATTTGGTAAAGCTGTTCATGACTGTCTTTGGCCTTAACATCAACAACGCTAAGCTTATCGCTCAGAAATTCTTTATCATTGTAAGGATTAAGAATATCCACCCAGACCAAAGGTTCCGCAAGATCTTGCGCCAAAAACGCATTCAGAAAATGAATTAACAGATTACGGTTTTCTTCCGCGCCCAATAATACCTTGAAAACACAGTCAATTTTAGGGTCGATGGCATGTTGCATGGGCAGATGGTTAGCGTAAAATAAACTTCGTAATGTTAGTGGACAATCTGTAAATATTCAACTTAACCCTGAATAAAAAATTAAGCCCACCGGCTTAAATTTATAGCTAATACAATCCGTGCCGGCATTTAGAGGACAAATGTTTCATTAATTTTCAATTCAACCATATTGATATATGTTTTTACTTTGTTTTCAATATATTGTATATTGCACATGGCGTAATCAATGCACGTGATTAAAAAAAAAATAACTTTGTTTACGTGTTTTTTAGTTATAGCTTTGACATCGTACCTTATATCGTGATAAAAATTACGCCGTTGTTTAAAGATGATTCAACAACCGACTCGTGCTGTTTTGTACTCGAGTTGCTCCCTTGAGGAGAGGGATTAAAAAAATATTAATAACTAATAGAGGATTTTAAAATGGCTGAAGCACAAGAAAAAGATAATACATGGGTATATGTTGGCGTTGCTATTGCATCAATTATACTGTTGGTTGTTCTGTTGAAGAAAGACGAAACCAAACACTTACAAAGTGGTTCTGTTGCTGCAAGTAATGCTGAAATTGATGCTAAATTGGCTGCTAGAAGATCAGGCACTCAAAATAAAGCGCAATAAACTGTATTAGATGTTAGCTATCCCCTCACCGTTCAGGCGGGGGGATAGTTTTAATGCTTACCCCCCCTTTTTCTTCCAACACCCGAATTTTTTCCTCCAGCAGCTTAATTTTCTTCACAAGATCGGGCAGTTTGCTGAGCGCAATTTGTTCCTTGTAAGCAGTCTTTTTGTCCTTGGCTGGACTGCCAAATACCTGCGCTCCTGCCGGTATATCATTAGCCACTCCAGCGCGTGCCATTACTACAGCGCCACGACCTATGGTAACGTGGTCGGCAATTCCGGCACTGCCTGCCAAAATGACGTAATCCTCAATGGTACAGGAGCCTGAGACGCCAGTATGCCCACACATGATGACGCCTTTGCCTATCTTGTTGTTGTGGCCAATCTGCACCAGATTATCTATTTTACTGCCAGCGCCAACCACGGTACTGCCCAGCGCGCCTCGGTCAACACAAGTATTGGCGCCAATTTCAACATCATCACCGATAACGACATTGCCCACTTGCGGCACTTTCATGTGTTGGCCATTTCTGAATTTATAGCCAAATCCATCTGCACCAATAATAGCGCCGGAATGAATAATAACGTTATTGCCAATTTCCACATCGTCATAAAGCACCGCATAAGGAAAAATACGGCAGTTTTTGCCTATCTTCACATTGTTGCCGATATAGGCGTTGGCGAGTATGTTGCTGCCATCGCCTATCTGGGTGTTTTCGCCGATGACAGCATAAGGGCCGATATAGACATCTGCCCCCAGGTTGACGCGCTCTTCCAGCACGGCTTGCGGAGCGATGCGGGCGTTATACACACGGGAAGGATGCAGTAATTCAACAGCTTTGATAAAACCCATTTCAGGATCGCTGCAAATCAACATTGCCATCTGTGGCGGGATGTTTTCAACCGTGAAATTTTCGCCTATAAAACACGCAGAAGCAGACGAGTTCTCTGCGTATTTGGCATAACGGCTTTGCGTTAGCTGGGTGACTTGTCCTTGCTGTGCCGAGGTAATGTCGGCAGCAGAATGAATGATAGCAGAGGGGTCGCCGCCTTTAATTTCAGTGCCACAAAAATCGGCAAGTTCTTTTACGGTAATTGGCATAATTATCTCTTCTGTTGGGGGTTGTTCGTGACATATTAATTAGCGGCTCATTTCTTCATTACCTTAACCAGCGTCCTGATTTGCCGCCGCTTTTTTCCAGTAATTGTACAGACTGGATAATCATGCCGCGGTCTACGGCTTTGCACATGTCATAGATAGTCAGCAGCGCACAAGATGTGGCCATAAGTGCCTCCATTTCCACGCCGGTTTGACCATTGGTTTTCACAGTAGTTTGGCAACGAATGCGATTTTGAGCGGTATCGGCACTGAAATCAATTTCTACCTGCGTTAAGGGTAAGGGATGGCACAGCGGAATTAAATCCGCAGTTTTTTTGCTGGCCATGATACCTGCTATCCTCGCTATAGCCAGCACATCACCCTTTTTGTGCTGGTTGTTAACAATCAGTTGCAGCGTTTCCGGCTGCATTTCAATATAGCCTTCAGTGGTGGCAATGCGGTGGGTAATGGCTTTGTTGCCGACATCCACCATGTGCGCCTCGCCGGATGAATTAAAGTGGGTTAATACAGTCATTGCTTGTAAAATTGTTGATGAAAAGACGAATACAGGCCATTATCTAACTTTATTGCAACGGCATAAAACATTATGACAATTAAAATTCGCTATTTTGCAAGTTTGAAAGAACGCCTCGGTCGTTCGGAGGATACTGTAGCATTCGAAGCGCCGTTAACGGTCAAGGATGCGTGGTATCGCGCCAATGCCAGTCAGGCATTGCCTGTCAATGTGCTGGCATCTGTCAACATGGAATACGTCGACCTTCACAGTATAGTTCAGGACAACGACGAGGTCGCGTTTTTCCCGCCGGTTACAGGAGGTTAGATGACAATCAAAATTTGCCCAACGGCTTTTGATCCCTGGGAAGAAGTGCAGGCTTACCAAGGCAATCTTCCAGGTGGTAGCTTTGGAGCAACGACTGTTTTTATTGGTACCATGCGCGATTTTAATGACGGCGATGACGTTACCCGTATGCATCTGGAGCATTATCCCGGCATGACTGAAAAGCAGCTGGAGAAAATACTGGATAAAGCCAAACAGCAATGGCAGATTATCGATGCCTTAGTGATACATAGAGTGGGCGCTATTTTGCCCAACGATCCTATCGTATTAATTGCCGTATGGAGTACGCACCGGGGCGATGCTTTTGATGCCAGCCGCTATGTGATTGAAGCCTTGAAAACAACCGCGCCATTTTGGAAAAAAGAGGTTTTGACAACGGCTCAAGAACGTTGGGTTACCAAAAACACAGACGGTTACAATGCCGGTTGACATACGGATTCAGGAATTGGAATGCAGGGACAATTAAAAAAACTACATGCGACTTTGAATTCGCCAGTTGAGTATGCGTTGCCGTTAAACGATCAGTTGTTCCCTTTAAACCCGCTAGTCGGTAAGGCGGTTCGTTTGGTCTACACAGGCAACATTATCTGTGTGCATTGCAATGCGCCTACCAAGAAGAGTTTCAGCCAGGGTTATTGTTATCGCTGCTTTATTTCATTGGCACAATGTGACCTGTGCATCATGAAGCCCGAAATTTGCCATTTTGCGGCCGGAACGTGCAGGGAGTTGATATGGGCTGAACAATTCTGTTTTCAGCCGCATTTCGTTTATTTGGCCAATTCCAGCGGCATTAAGGTCGGTATTACCCGGCAAAGCCAAATACCCACGCGCTGGATAGACCAAGGCGCGGTGCAGGCGCTGCCGGTTTTTTAAGGTACCATCCCGGCAAGTTTCCGGTTTCGTCGAAGTGGTGTTGGCCAAGCATGTCAGCGATAAAACCAGTTGGCAGAAAATGCTTAAGAACAATGTGGAGCCCATTGACCTGATTGCTAAACGTGATGAATTATTGATAACTTGTGCGGCAGAACTCACTGAAATCAGGCAGCGTTTTGGGACAAAATCGCTTACCTTGTTGCCTGATGAACCGGTTGTCGATATTCATTTTCCGGTGGACAATTACCCAACCAAGATTAAATCATTTAATCTGGACACGCATCCCGAAGTGGCCGGTGTTTTACATGGCATTAAAGGCCAGTATTTGCTGCTGGATACTGGGGTGATTAATATCCGTAAGTTTTCGGGGTATGAAGTTGAGTTTTTTCAGTAGTTATTATTTCTCGTTTTCAAAAATATGGTTTTCACCAATTCAATTTTATGCAAGTTGTTAAACCAGTATTTCCGTGCAGACCGGGTGGCTTAAAAACTGAATGGGACTGGCGGTATAACCATAAGCACCTGATTGATAAACCACCACAAAATCGCCAATTTCCGCAACCGGCAGCTCCATTTTATCGGCCAGTATATCCAGCGGCGTACATAACGGGCCAACAATACTGACCAGTTCTTTTTCGGTAACCGCCATTTTATTGCCAATAGCCACCGGATAATTTTTTCGGATCACTTGCCCAAAATTGCCGGATACCGCTAAATGATGGTGTAGGCCGCCATTTGCCACCAAAAATGTTTGTCCCCGGGAGATTTTTTTATCGATCACTTGGCAGACGTAAATACCGGCTTCCCCGACCAGATAGCGGCCGAGTTCGATAATCACATCTGCTTGCGGCTGTTCGGTTTTGAATGGCACCATAGATTCAGCCAGTGTATCGCCCACCTGTTGGATATTTAAAGCCGTATCGCCCGGAAAATAGGGAATGCCGAAACCTCCCCCAATATTGAGTTTTTTAAGCGGGGCAGGGCAATGACCGGCAAGCGAGATGGCTAGATTGATACTTTTTTGTTGAGATTCGCTGATAGCATCGGCACTAAGATTTTGAGAACCGCTGTAAATGTGAAAGCCGTTAAAATCCAGGTTCAAGGCTTTGATGCGTTTTAACACGGCAGGCAGTTGCTCTTCGTCGATACCAAACTGCTTGGGGCCACCCCCCATTTTCATGCCTGATGCCTTCAATTCAAACGCCGGATTGATGCGTACACTTACATGTGCCTGAATGCCGGTTGTTTCAGACAACTGCGCGATAGTTTCCAGCTCATGAAACGATTCAATATTAATCGTAATATTCGCAGCAATGGCTTGCGACAATTCCTGTGGCCGCTTACCGGGGCCTGCCAGGCTGATATTTTCCGGGTGCATGGGGGTATCGAGCGCCACTTTCATTTCACCTGCGGAAGCTAAATCCAGGCCATCGACAATACCGGCCATGTGCTGGACAACAGCAGGCATCGGGTTAGCCTTCATGGCGTAATGAATTTTTAAGTCAGCGGGCATCGCCTGGCGCAATTCTGCCACACGGTTGCTGATCAGTTGCCGGTCATAAGCATAAAACGGCGTTGAACCGACGCGTTGGGCAAGCCGGCTAAGCGCTATGCCGCCAATAACCAGATTGTTATGGCGCACCGGAAATTGGCACATGCCGGTATGCTGAAGTGTGGCTTTAGTCATGATTGAAGCTGTCTGCAAATTTTTGAGCGAGTGCTTTGCGATCTATTTTGCCGTTGGGGTTTTTGGGTAAAATCGACAGGACCTTGATTTTGGCTGGCACCATAAAATTGGGTAATTGTGCTTTGCACAGGTTGATCAGCGTGTATTCATCATGGAAATTATCGGCATTTTCGACGCTGATGACCACCAAAACTGCTTGTCCCAAAGTATCGTGTTCTATGCCAATGGCTGCCGCTTCCTTGACATAACCGGAAGCGTAAATTACTTCTTCGATTTCCGTAGGACTGACACGATAACCGGACGTTTTAATCATGTCATCTTTTCGGCCCACAAAATACAAATAGCCTTCTTCATCCTGGGTGACGGTATCGCCTGACCACACGGCGATTTCGGTCAGCGGCAAGGCAGGCAATTGGCCGGGCGAAGGCTTAAAGCGCTCGGCAGTTTTGGCAGGATTATTCCAATAACCCAGTGACACCAATGAGCCTCGGTGTACCAGCTCGCCGGGTTCATGTGGCGCGCACAGCGAGCCGTCTTCCCTGACCACTAAGATTTCAACATTGGGTATGGCTTTACCTATGGAATCAGGGCGCTTATCAATCTGTTCGGGCGGCAAATAAGTTGAACGGAACGCTTCTGTTAATCCATACATCAGATAAAACTGGCTGTTAGGCACTTTTTGGCGGATAGCGGCCAGTACTGATTTGGGCATTTTACCGCCGGAATTGGTCAGGTAACGCAGGTGTCCGGTAATGCTTTGTGGCCACGCCAGATTAGCCAGTTGCGCCCACAAGGGAGGGACGGCAGCCAGTCCGGTTATTTTATGAGTTTCTAGCGCGATAACCACATCGCGCGGCAATAAGTAATCCAGCAACACACAGCAAGCCCCTTGCAGCAAGCAGGTGGTTAATTGGTTTAAACCATAATCGAAGCTGAAGGGCAGAACCGCCAATAAGCGGTCACTGGCGGTAATGTTTAAATATCCGCTGACACTTTCAGCACCAACAACCAGGTTACGATGCGACAGGACAACGCCTTTGGGTTTACCGGTACTGCCGGAGGTGTACAGAATAGCCGCCATATCGGTGTCGATGATTGATGGCATTACAGCATGTTGATCCGCTTTCGCCAAAAAATCCTGCCAGCTAAAAACACGTTGTGACAAGGTATTATCCTGGGGAACATCGTCATTATCAACCAGGACGATGGTATGCAGGTCAGGACAGTGCTGTAAGCTGGTTGTTAGGCTTTGTAGACGGCTTTTGGAAGTGATTAAAATCTGTACATTGCAGTCATTAAGAATATAAGCGACTTGCGGCGCTTTTAACACTGAGTTAACTGGCACAAATACGCCACCCGCTTTGGAGACGGCCAAGAAACTGCTAACCGTTTCAGTTTGCTTGGGGAGATAAACAGCAACCCGTTGTTGCGGTTTTAAATGCAGTCCCAGTAAAGCCTGTGCTTGTTGACAAACCAGCGCGTCAAGTTCTTGATAGGTTAAGCTGGTTTTTTTGTAGATGATGGCCGTGGCCTGTGGTGTTTGTATGCAAGATCGCGTGAGTAGTTGATGTAACAGTATGGGCATAAACAGCGGTAATGTGGTTGTTAAATGTTCAGCAAATTATAGCCGGGTTCAAACTGGATTAAAGTTTAAAAGCCGTCTACATTTGTAATGTCCTATCGCATGTTTGCGGAAGTTGCTTACTTTTAAAGTATAGCCACTAATAAGTGCTGCACTTAGTAAATTGTGGTGCAGCACGTTTTTTAGAAAGTGGCAAACAGGTTGATGAGGATAAAATTTTGCTTTGTCGTTTGAGGAATCAATATGATTAACCCCATTATTTCTATCAGTATTTTTTTGTTAGCCGGTGTTACTGGTGAAGCTATGGCGGCCAATTGCAGTGTAAGTAATGGATATGTCCGCGTTGCTGGCGATGGTGACGTATTAAAAAATGAACTGTCGGGTAAAACAGCTTGTAAAGCCAATGTCGACGATTGGGAGTGGCAGGAATATCATGACCCCAGCGGTGCTCTGATCGACTGGAAAAAAGGCCTTAGCGACCCTGTTGATCCATCGGCTCAAGTCGGTACGTGGAGTACCACAAATGGAAGTGGTGCCACAGTAACCTATACATACGGTGCTCAAAGCAACAGTTATGCTGTCTGGAAAACAAAAAGCGGATTTTACGATTTTTGTATAGGGACCACAATGAAGGTGCGAGCTGTATCATTGATGAGCGGACAGGATTCGTGTTAGCAGTCCAGGCAAAACTGGATTTGGCGTTTAATTATGCCGTGAATTATCCATGACCAGATATTGTTTCTATGCCGCCATAGTTTATTTGATTTTTGTTATTTACGGCAGTTTGGTGCCTTTTGATCACCAGAATGTGCCATGGCAGGAAGCACAAGATAGGTTTAAGAACATCCCCTATCTTGATTTAGGGATAGAATCCAGGGCCGACTGGATCGCCAATATTGTGCTGTATATTCCATTGGCCTTTTTGTGGTCGTCTGTTCTGGGCAATGTGCGCTCTTCGGGCTTACGGTTTGCCGGAACATTGCTGGTATTATGCGCTTGCTTATTGTTGGCTGTAGGTGTTGAATTTTTCCAGCTTTATTTCCCACCCCGTACCGTTTCTATCAATGATTTGATCGCCGAATCCATCGGCACGGCCATAGGTTTGTTGGTGTCGCAAATTTGGGGAAGACAACTGCTTAGATTGTGCAAGCATTTACCTTTAAGCGAGCTGCTATCCGTTGAAGCCCTTATAAAATTGTACTTATTGGCTTATATTCTGCTCAGCTTCTTTCCTTATGACTTTGTGGCTTCTTTTGCGGAATTGGAAGTCAAATTGGAAAGTGGCAATGATCATATTTTCATGTCGATTGATGCGTGCAGCAATGAAGTTGTCAGGTGTACAGTCAAGTTTTTAGTTGAAATAGGGGTGTTGGTACCGCTAGGCGGCTTGATTTATTTGTTACCCCATGTTTCTCATAAATTGGGTTTAGCCGTACTTATTGGCTTTTTTTTGGGCATTTTTTCTGAGGTTGTCCAGTTATTTTTATTCTCAGGCATTGCCCAGGGGCTTTCAATACTGACACGGATGTTGGGTATGGGACTGGGTGTTATCGCAGCCGATTGGTTGTGCAAACAAAAAAGGGTAGATTGGCAACACTGGTTGAAGCCTTTTATTCTCGCCGCTGTTTTGCCGTATTTTGCACTAGTATTCATCATCAGCGGTGGTTTGGAAGGCGGGTGGCTTTCCATGGCATCTGCCAGTGCCAAATTGGCTGAAACACGTTTTTTACCCTTTTATTATTTCTATTACACCACAGAAACCATTGCCCTGGTCAGCTTGATAAGTAACATAGGTATTTATATGCCTATAGGTGTTGCTTATAGGTTGTGGCATCGAGCTCAGTCAAGAGTGCGAAGCGCCTCCTGGATTCTAGCTGGTTTTATGGGCGCTGGCTTGGCTATTCTAGTCGAAACAGAAAAGTTGTTTTTGGCTGATAAACATCCCGACCCAACTGACGTTTGGATTGCTTTCACGGCGGCAGCGGGTAGCTATGTCTTGATGAATAAAGCCATGCACTGGTTTAGCCAGGAGACAATCCACAACGGTAACCGTTCGTTGTCAACAAAGTAATCATGTTAAACGAGCGGGCCATAACACAGCAGCCAACTGCCCATGGCTTCATCCATCGGGTCGGTTATAAAAGACTGACGGGGTCATCCCTATTATTGGCAGTTGTTTGTGTAACAGTTGCCCAATTTCCTGTTGCAAGACTGTGGTTGGCGGTTTTTTTGGTGTGTTACAGCTGCTTATTACACCGTTACCCAACTCTTTGGTTATTTTGCATTCCGGCCTTATTGCCGGTTATGGATTTTACGCCTTGGACGGGCAGGTTTTTCTTTGATGAATTTGATTTACTGGTTTTAACCACAGTGGCCGTGCAACTTTGGCAATCGCCACAAAAGCAAGCGCTGCCATTATTCAACAAAGTAACACGGGGTTTGCTTTGGCTTTACTGTCTTCTTTATGGGATTAGCTTACTGCGCGGCCTTTTACCGTTACAAGCCATCGATGCTAACGCCTTTTCAAGCTATTACAGCCAGTACAATAGCTTAAGGGCAGGGAAAGGGTTAATGTGGGCATTATTGTTGTTACCCGCTTTGCAGCATGCTTTACAAACCAATCCTCAAACCAAATTGTATTGGTCTTATGGCATCTTATCAGGATTAGCCGGCGTTATTGTTATTGCGATAGCTGAGCGGTTTATGTTTACCAGGCTGTTTGATTTTTCAAGCCATTACCGGATCAATGCGTTGTTTTCAACCATGCACACCGGCGGTGGCCATATCGAGTCGTACCTGATGTTGAGTTTGCCTTTTATTACAGTTTTATTTTTTAATTCATCTGTACCCCTTATAAGCCGCTTGTGTGGAATAAGTCTATTCGTTACGGGGCTTTATGTGTTACTGGTCACTTTTTCCCGTGGCGGCTATATAGGTTTTTCTATTGGCTTTGGGCTGCTCATGGTAGGCTTGGCTTTTCGCTTAAAAAACGAATTAAGGATTAACTGGAAATTGTTGGCGCAGGTTCTTTTAGCGTTGTTGATTGTACCCGTTATCGCCATCCCCGTGTTTAAGGGGCAGTTAATCCAGCAACGGTTTAGCATTTTTTCTGAAGATAAAGCCATACGCACCAACCACTGGTTGGATGCCGTAAACATGATGGATGGTACCCTGGCAACGTATTTATTGGGCATGGGCATCGGCAGTTATCCTCGAACCTATTTTTGGCTAAGTACCGAAAATGTAATTCCAGCAACCTATAAAATAGAGAACGAATTTGGTAATCAATACCTTAGATTACGTGGCGGTGATGCGCTTTTTATGGGACAATACATAAATATTGCCCCACAAACCCAGTACCAGCTACAGGTAGATGTCCGCAGCCAAGTAGAAGGCGCTGAGTTAAGTTTGTCTATCTGTGAAAAATCGCTTATTTATTCTCTGCGCTGCAGTAACGCCTCGCTCCCCATAACATCGTCAGAAAATGACAATACTTGGCAGCACATAGAACAGGTTATTGATACCGGAGAGGTTGGCGCAAAATCAGCCAATATTGCAGCGGGGCTGTTGACTCGTCCCGTGCAATTAGCACTCCATAACGCGAGCAAAACCGGAACAATCATTGATACGGACAATGTAAAGCTGTTGGATAATCACGGAAAAAATCTGCTTGCCAATGGCGACTTTTCAAAAAGTACAGACCGTTGGTTCTTCGCTACGGAAAAGCATCATCCCTGGCATATCCTGAATTTATGGGTGCATATACTATTCGATCAAGGTTTATTGGGCTTGGCCTTATTCATTTCATTATTGATATTGTGTCTATACAATTTATATAAGAAACTGACAGTTGATTCATTTG
>SBAV01000258.1 GCA_005239965.1 Methylobacter tundripaludum | reverse complement strand
GTATGTCTATACTTCTGACGGAATGTAGATAACTGCACTAATAAAGCGACGTTCTGTCCCCTTTTCCCACAAGGGGAGGGCTGGCGTGAGGGGAACAAATGAAGCTTTACCTACCCACTCATCTATACAAAAGTATCGTATTTTGCACAGCGTAGAAAACGACCATAAAAATGGCATTGTTTGTGCTTAAAAAATTATATAGCACAATCTAATTAGTAAAGCACTATGAAATCAATCTGGGAAAATTATACAATTGAGGTTGCTTACGATGAACTCATGCATTCAGAATTTCAGCCGCGTCCGGTTAGCCACCGTTTATGCCAATATTTAAATTCTTTGGATAAAGAAGCTATAGACAAGCGCAAAATCGCTGCCGAACTGGCCATTATGGAAATGGGCGTTAGCTTTACGGTCTACAGTGACGAGGGCAACATCGACCGTGCCTGGCCTTTCGACATTATTCCGCGCACCATTGATGCCAAAGAATGGCGGATAATAGAAAAAGGCCTCAAGCAACGCTTAACGGCTTTAAATCACTTTATCAGTGATGTTTACAGTGAACAGGCCTTCATTAAAGCTGGGAAAATGCCGGGCGACATCATTAACAGCTCCAAAAACTTCCGCAAAGAATGCATAGGCATGCAGCCAAGGCATAACGTATGGGCCAATATCTGCGGCACTGATTTGGTGCGTGACAAAGATGGCATTATGTATGTGCTGGAAGATAACCTTCGCGTCCCTTCAGGGGTTTCCTATATGTTGGAAAACCGTGTTATCACCAAACGGGTTTTTCCTGAGCTGTTGCAAGATATTGATGTTTTGCCGATAGATGATTACCCAACCCAGCTTTATGACATGCTGATGTCGATTGCACCCCATAAAGTTGACAAGGCACGGATCGTGGTGTTGACCCCTGGGATATACAATTCGGCTTATTTTGAGCACGCCTATTTGGCGCAGCAAATGGGGGTGCAGTTGGTCGAGGGTAGCGACTTGGTTGTCAAAAACGATGATTGTGTGTATATGCGCACCATTGAGGGTCTGGAAAAGGTCGATGTCATATACCGCCGTATTGATGATGATTTTCTTGACCCTGACGTATTCCGCCAAGATTCGGCGTTAGGCGTAAGGGGGCTGATACGCGCCTGGAAAGCGGGCAATGTCGCATTAGCAAATGCCCCCGGTGCGGGCGTGGCCGATGATAAGGTGGTGTATGCGTATGTCCCCGAAATGATCCGTTATTATTTGAACGAAGAGCCCATTTTACCGAACGTTCCAACTTATTTGTGCAGCGATAAAGACCAACTTGATTATGTTTTGGCGCACCTGCCGGAATTAGTTGTAAAACCTGCGAATGAATCAGGAGGCTATGGCATGATTGTAGGGCCACACGCGACAACGAAGGAAATAGAAGCTTTTCGGGAAATCATCAAAAAAGATCCGCGTAATTATATAGCGCAGCCAACCCTGGCTATTTCAACCGCCCCAACTTTGTGCAAAGACAAGTTGGAACCCCGGCATATTGACCTACGCCCTTTTATTTTACAAGGCAAAGACATTTTTGTGACGGCGGGTGGCCTAACACGGGTTGCCCTTAAAAAAGGTTCGCTGGTCGTCAATTCATCGCAAGGTGGCGGCAGTAAAGATACTTGGATTATTAATGGGGAGGACCGTTGATGTTATCTCGTTCAGCAGAGCGTTTATATTGGTTGGCCCGTTATCTGGAACGCACGGAGAATATTGCCCGGCTCGTCAGTGTACACATGAATTTATTAATGGATTTACCCAAAGACGTGGAAATGGGTTGGCTGCAACTGATCAGGATTAATGCGGCAGAACAGGAATTTTACAAAAAATATACGATTGCGAATGAACACAATATTACACGTTTTTTGTTGGCCGATGTGAGCCACGCAAGTTCCCTGTTTTCGTCATTAATCGCTGCGCGGGAAAATATCCGCACCACCAGGGATTTGCTACCGGATGAAGCGTGGGAACAGGTCAACGAAATGTATTTGTATGCAAAAAATAATTTGGATAGCATTGCCAGCCGCCGCAACAGGGTCTTGTTTTTGAATGAGATCCTGAAAGGCTGCCAACGCTTTACCGGCTTGTTGTCCGGCTATATGAGCCATAATAATCCTTACTTGTTTATTGGTCTGGGCAAGAATCTTGAGCGGGCAGACATGACCACGCGCATCCTGGATTTGGCCTCATTGTTACTGTCAGAATCGCGCAGTAATGAGTTGCGTCAATATGAAACCATTTTGTGGATGAATATCTTAAAGTCGCTGAATGCGTTATTGATGTACCGTCAGTATGTGCGTAGCCGGGTGAATGGTGACGATGTGCTTAACTTCTTGTTGTTGAATGAAAACTTACCCCGCGCGGTAGGGTGTTGTATTAGGGAGCTATCTGTTTGCATTAACAAATTGCCCAATTATGATGGCTTGCCGGAGAAGATTCTGGAACTAAAAGGCACGGTTCATGCTATTGATACCCGGCAGACAACACAATTAGAGTTACGGGAAATTCTCGATAACCTTCAAAATAAGTTTGGCAATTTACACACCCAGGTGGCCGAAAACTGGTTTTTAAGGGTTGATCTTGAGCAAACGCAAACGGATTGAATATCACCACTGCATCCGTGTTTATTTCCCCCTGACCAAAAACGCTCCTTCATGCCCTCTGGGTATTTGGGAGAGGACTTGATTCAACGCATTGCCTTTTACCTTAAACCCACTTGTCCGGTAGCTTTGAAGGCAGCGCTCTTTTAGTGCAAAAAAATTAAGATTTGTATCAACTTGGTGCAATAGAAGGGTGGGCCACGTTAGATGCTGTCAAAAAAAATCAGCGGTTTTTTATGTCTGCAAGCCGGTGGTATACCCGATACTTATTTCCTAAATGAATTAATTCTCCGTTGAAAAATAAGTAACCGTTCACTCCCTCTTTTGGGAAAAGTGGAATGTGGAGGATTTGATTTAAAAAATCTTCCCTAACCCTTCTTTTTCAAAAAGGAAGGCTGAATAATTACGTTGGCACAATATCTGCTTAGTGTTTCTTGTGAGTATCGTCCTCATTGGGAAATCGGCATATTGCACAATATGAAACTGAATGATTCGTACGACAAACTTGACGCCTACTACCAGCAGGTGCAGAACATCATCCTTAACAGACAGGACTGGGTAACGGGTTTGCTGCCAGCCAGTACAGCCGTGAATGCCCATGGCAACTATACCGATGCCTGGGTAAGGGATAATGTTTACAGCATTCTTGCGGCATGGGGTTTGGCGCTGGCTTATCGGCGCGTTGAGGAAAAACAGGGACGAATTTACGTTCTGGAACAAAGTGTTGTTAAGTTGATGCGCGGGCTGCTAACGGCCATGATGCGCCAAGCGCCGAAAGTTGAAAAATTTAAGCAGTCCCAAAACCCAATGGATGCCTTACATGCCAAATACGACACAAGATCGGGCGGCTGTGTCGTTGGCGATCATGAATGGGGGCATTTACAACTGGATGCCACGTCTTTATTTTTGTTGATGCTGGCACAAATGACGGCATCCGGCTTACGCATCGTCTTTACCATTGATGAAGTCAATTTTGTGCAAAACCTGGTCCACTATATTAGCCGCACTTACCGTACACCCGACTACGGTATCTGGGAACGCGGCCACAAAATTAATCATGGCATAGCAGAACTGAATGCCAGCTCCATCGGCATGGCAAAAGCGGCACTGGAAGCGCTGTCCGGGTTTAATCTATTTGGCAAGGAGGGTGGACAAGCCTCAGTTGTGCATGTGATCAGCGACGACATTGCCAGGACGCGGATTGCCCTGGAATCACTTTTACCCAGGGAGTCTATTTCTAAGGAGGCGGATTCAGCCGTTCTCAGTATTACCGGATTTCCTGCTTTCGCAGTTGATGATCAGGTCCTCAGGACAAAAACAGAAGCGATTATTTGCGAAAAACTGGAAGGCCGTTATGGCTGCAAACGTTTCCTGTTAGACGGCCATCAAACGGTAATAGAAGATGGTCACCGCCAATATTACACGCCACACGAATTAAAACAATTCATGGCTATTGAATGTGAATGGCCTTTGTTTTTTACCTATTTACTGCTTAACAATTTATTCACGGGCGATAATGAGGCCGCCATGCGTTATCGCCATAAACTGGAAAGTTTACTCGTTGAACAAAATGGCCAGCAATTGTTACCGGAACTGTATGTGGTGCCAGTGGATTTGATTGCGGCAGAAAAAGCCAACCCACACAGCCAGCAACGTGTGCCTAATGAAAATATCCCGTTGGTTTGGGCGCAAAGCCTTTTTATATTGGGCAGCCTTATCCAGGATGGTTTACTGGACAGTGATGACATCGATCCGCTTGGCAGGCATAAAGTTATTAAGCAAAAGGAATGCAAACTACAAATTGCGCTGCTCGCACAGGATGAAACTGTGCAAGACGACATGATGGCTGAAGGTATCGACACGCAAACGCTTGCTGAAATAGTGCCTATCCAAGTCAGGGAAGCGGTGGAGCTGGCCGAGGCCTATACCCATGTGGGCAGGAATGACCGTATCGGCTTGACAGGTCGCCCGCTACGGCAACTCAGGACACTGGCAACGTCCAAGTTATATGTATTGTCCGGTGAACGCCTGGTGTTTTTGCCGCAATGCCTCAATCAGAAAGGCTTTTATCTTGCGATGGATAACCGTTTGCTCATTCAGCGTTTGCGCCTCGAATTTTCGTATATCCATAATCATTGGGACAGGCCGGGGAATCCCCTGGTTGTCATAACTATCAAGCCTAATATGCTGGGCCGCCATAACCGGGCAGTTTTCATTGATTTCATTAAAGAACTGCAAAGCGGCTTTATGCAAGGCCTCTCGGTACAACTGGGACTGCTTTCCGATTTTGCTGAAACGGCCAGCTACGAAAAAATCGACTACTTGCATGATTTTCAATTCTCTAAAGCCTCCTGGGAGGAAGCTGAGCGGCCTTTTTTTCAGGCATTGCCCGTAGCTGCCGTTTCACCAGCGCCACTGGACGCCCTGTTATTGACGGAATGGGCTATCAGCCCGGATGAAATGCTCATCGGGCAACTAAAAACCAACGCCAATCTTTACGCACAACTTGAAGCGTTAAATTTGCTGAGCCTTCGTC
>SBAV01000159.1 GCA_005239965.1 Methylobacter tundripaludum | reverse complement strand
TTTACCAATTGGTCGGCAGCGACTTTTTGTGGGTCTTGGCCTTCTTGTACCAAGCCACGTTTTACGCAGTCTTTGACGTTGGTGAGTTTGACGCGGCTGTTGCCGATGACTGAACCGCCAAAGCGGTGTAACAGACCGGCTTTCTCGCGGACTTCTGGGGTCACAGTGTAATAATCGCCCAGCAGCAGACCTTTGTAACCGCTGCGGTAGCAAATGATTTCGATGCTAGGATCGATTTCGGTATAACGTTCAATCAGGCTGCCGATAGCGGAATTAAGACAAGGAGCTAGGCCACCAGCGGTTAATATTGCGACTTTTTTGGGTTTGTTCATGAAAAAGCTCAAGTGAAGAGGTTAAAAATTAAAGTAACAGTGTCGTTAAATCACTGTTAAGCCCGTAAGGATCAGAACCGGACAACGTCGGCGCAGCATCCAGCAGCCGAAAATTTTACCACATTGGTGGGGTATTGCCTGTGCTTTGTAGCTATTGATTACTATCGACTATACTTATGATTATTACGCAGAAAACTTAAACATACCAAAGATATGGGGGTTGGTATGTTGTTGGCCCTAACCATATGATAAAAGGAAAAATGTATGTTTAAAAATATAGCTTCTGATGTATTAGGTTTAAGTGATATTGGTAAAATTATTGAAGCCAAGGATTTTGACAAAACTGATATCGATGAATATGTTTTTCAGGAAGACAATGAAAGGATTTTTGTCGTCATTAAATCAAAAACAGATGAATATTGTTTTACTAACGTGGCTTTTATTCATTTAGATGGCAATATTGCAGTCAGCAAGAAAAAGACTTTACACCGCTATCTTTATAAACATTATGCGATCAGTGGCGTTCGTATTGAAACGGCGGGTACGGTCGACTTGGATGTCGAGCTTAAGTTTAAGATTGGCGAGAAAGAAGTTTCTATTGATATTGATAAAAAGCAAATGGAACAAGTCAGGAACATTTATAAGGCATTGTTTGTTATTTCAGAAAAGTGCAAGGAAATTCAAAAATACATGGCCACTTTGCAAAATACGTATGAAGCAATCAATAAAATGTTTGTGTTGCGCGAATTGCCGGAGCAAATTGTGTTAAATCTTCCTGACATTATTACCCAAACGGCGCTACAGGTTGAAAGTAACTTTAATGCCCGTAGAGACCAGATTCAACGTTATGATTTTGGCGCTGTATTTGAACGCTATATTAGATAATCCAATGGTGATATAACCTTCACGTCATAGGGAGTAATTTCCAGAATCATAGGGTGGAATAGCGTAGCGTATTCCGCCGTAAGAGAATGTAAATATTGGCCAATACCTGTTAGTTATTACACCAAGGCCTTATAGATTACAGCTTATAGTGTTTGCCTATTCAGAAAATCCGGTTTTGGCTTTGGCCAACAATTCCTGCCCACGTTCGGCTTTGCCCCGTCCACGTTGGGCGCGAATTTCAAACTGGGTTTTTAAATCGAACTCAGCCAAAATCAGGGTAGTGACTTCATCCAGCAAATGGTTGACGCTCATGCCTTTGCTTTTGGCAAGTGCCTTTAGGCGTTGATGTTTTTGTTCAGGCAGTCTCAGGGTTAACGCACTCATACAGGGTCTCCTCGTAAAAACACTTCGGGTGTCAGCAGGGAAAGGTCTGGAAATAACAATTCACCGCTTTTTAAGTCTTTGATATTCCGCGACACAATACATTGGGCATGACCTGCCACGGCCAGTTCAATCAAATGGTTGTCGGCCTCATCTTTTAGGTTGGGTCGCCAGCCGAAATAGATGTCTGTCCAACGGCATACACCAAAAAAGATGTCCAGTAATTCGTTGCGTTCAGCGTTGTTTAAGTGACACGCCTTGAAGAGGTCTTCACGGTTAACCACATCGCTGTATTCGGCAAACAGGGCTGCGCCCATCAGTGGCGTATGGTCTTCGCGTAGGCAAGACGTAAGCACTTCGGCAGCAGAACCGGTTCCCATACAAGCCGCCACAATAATATTGGTGTCGATCACAATAATCATGCCCAACATGGTAGCATATTTGCTACCATAGTAGCTACTAAGAAAGGTAAAGTATGGTAGGTTGGGTTGATGCTGTTCCTTTATGCCCTTGGGTAAATCCAACATTTAATTGTGCCAAGGTGTTGGGTTGCGAAAAGCATGCAACCTAACCTACGCGGTTTTATTAATTTATTGCTGGCTTTCGTTACAATTAGTGTAGATATTTCATCATCTGCCAAATATAATCTCTCTATGAAATATGAATGGGATAAAAATAAAGCATCTGCCAATTTTTCTAAACATGGCATCACATTTGAAGAAGCCAAAACGGTTTTCAATGATCCGCTTTATGTAGATTTTTACGATCCCGATCATTCCTATGGTGAGCATCGTTACATTCTTATAGGTGAATCAAATCAGGGTAGGCTATTGTTCATTTCATATATGGAGCGTAACGAGGTTATTCGGTTAATTAGCGCAAGAGAAGCAACACAATCAGAACGGAAAGCATATGAACAAAATTGAAATTGAAGATGAGCTTCGGCCAGAATACGACCTAAAAAGCTTACAAGTAAGAAGAACGGGAGCTGGACGTAAAAGCTTTGGTGACATGGTTCGTTTAGAACCTGATGTTATTGCTGCATTTCCAGACGCTAAATCTGTCAATGCTGCGTTGCGTTCCCTG
>SBAV01000259.1 GCA_005239965.1 Methylobacter tundripaludum | reverse complement strand
TTATAGACGGTTACCACGTTGAACAAATCAGCGATAAAGTACTGAATGTCGCTGTACCGAAAGCTACCGGCCTTAATCACTTGTTCAATCAACTCAGCGCCAACCAGATTAAGGTCGTCAGTATGAAAAACAAATCCAATCGGCTTGAACAGCTCTTTTTGGATTTGATTGAATCCAAACCGGTTATTGCCAGCTCATGAATGTCTTGATTGCTTATAAAACCATTGTTAGAAAAGAAATTTTCCGCTTTTTGCGTATCTGGCCACAAACCTTACTGCCGCCAGCCATTACCACGGCGCTCTATTTTTTAATTTTCGGCAAATTGATTGGCGCCCGTATCGGCCTTATCAATGGTGCAACCTATATGGATTACATTGTACCCGGCGTTATTTTAATGTCGGTTATTAGTCATGCTTATTCCAATGTGGTGTCATCATTTTATTCCACCAAGTTCCAGCGCAATATTGAGGAACTGCTGGTCGCTCCCGTGCCCAATTGGGTAATTTTGGGCGGTTATGTTTGTGGCGGTATTGCCCGTGGTTTGTTGGTAGGTCTAGTTGTCGCGTTAATATCGCAGATATTTACCGACATTCCTGTTAAAAATGCTATTATTACAATATCTAGTGCATTTTTGACGGCTACCGTTTTTGCTTTGGCCGGTTTTATCAATGCCACGCTAGCCGACAGCTTTGACGATATATCGATTATTCCCAATTTTGTGTTAACGCCGCTGAGCTATTTGGGCGGGGTTTTTTATTCAGTCGATATGCTGCCCAAGCCGTGGCAAACCATATCCCTGGGGAATCCTATTCTGTACATGATTAATAGCTTTCGCTACGGCCTGATAGGCATTACAGATGTCGATGTGCAACTGGCATTTGCCATGACCTGCGGTCTTATTTTTGTTCTGACCCTTATTAGTTTGTTCCTGTTACACAAAGGTATCGGAATTAAAAACTAAGCGCGCCTAAACAACCCAGCCCAATTATGAAGGAGATATATCCAGCTAAACACCCAACCGTTTGTAATTATTCAGTTCCCCTTCTCTGAAAAAGAGGGAAAGTGAATGTTTACAACCGTTTTAACTGAAAAAGTGTAATTATTCAGCCCCCGCCAATTTTATACCCCTTATCCTAATCTTCTTCCGAAGTGAGAAGGGATTTTAAGAAAGAGACCTGGATTTTACAAAAAAAGTTAAGCATTCCAATTTCAATTACCCTACCAAACAGGTATTATGCAAGCCATCGTTTATTATAATCATCATCGTTTATTTTGTCCTATAAATGCCCTCAAAGTCTAAAAAAGAGGTTGATTTCACATCAACAAAAGATCCCTACGCTCAACGCGAAGCTGAAAAATACGAACAACCGATTCCCAGCCGGGAATTGATCCTGCAACTGATTGAACACCGCAGTAAACCGCTGTCGCGCACCGAAATTGCCGAAGCCTTTTCCCTCACAGAAGAAAACCAACTAGAAGCGTTGCGCCGCCGCCTACGCGCTATGGAGCGTGACGGCCAACTGTTATTCAATCGCGGCCAAAAATACTGCCTGGTCAACAACAAAGACTTAATTGTTGGTCGCGTCATTGGCCACATCGACGGTTTTGGTTTTATCAAACCGGACGACGGTTCAGATGACTTGTTCTTGTCGCCCCGCGAAATGAACCCGTTGCTACACAATGACAGAGCCATGGTGCGCATTGTTGGCGTTGACAAAAAAGGCCGGCGCGAAGCGGCTGTCGTCGAAATTTTGGAGCGGAATACCCATCACGTTGTTGGTAGGCTGTATCAAGAAAACGGCTTCACTTACGTAGTGCCAGACAATAAAAACATCGCACAAACCATATTGCTGCAAAAAGACGGCATTGGTGGCGCCAAACAAGGCCAGATTGTCGTTGCCGAAATCATCGAACAACCCACCAAACAACGCCAGCCCATAGGCCGCATCACCGAAATATTGGGCGACCATCTTGCTCCCGGCATGGAAATTGAGATGGCGCTACGCTCACACGATTTGCCGCATGTATGGCCGGATGAACTGCTGGAAGAAATCAAACCGCTTACGCCTGAAGTACCGGAATCCGCCAAGGAAAACCGTGTTGATTTAAGGACAATTCCCTTGGTCACTATCGATGGCGAAGATGCCCGTGACTTTGACGATGCCGTGTTCTGCAAAAAAACGCCAAAAGGCTGGAAACTGCTGGTCGCCATTGCCGATGTTTCACACTACGTACAAATCGGCACCGCCTTAGACAGGGAAGCGCATAACCGCAGCACCTCAGTCTATTTTCCTGAGCAAGTTATCCCAATGTTGCCGGAGATACTATCCAACGGCTTATGCTCACTCAATCCGCATGTTGATCGTTTGTGCATGGTCTGTGAGCTGTTGTTCGATGAAAACGGAGCCGTAATCGCCTCGCGGTTTTTCGATGCGATCATGCAATCTCACGCGCGGATGACCTACACTGACGTTGCCAAAATTCTGGTGGATGGCGATAAGGCGCTCAGCAAAAAATACCAGGCCCTGTTGCCGCATTTGCGCGAGCTGTATGCACTTTACCACGTCTTACGCGCCAGCCGTGAACAGCGTGGCGCAATGGATTTTGATACCCATGAAACCAAAATCGTCTTTGGTGCCAACCGTAAAATTGAAAAAATAGTACCCACCATCCGTAATGATGCCCACAAGCTCATTGAAGAATTCATGATTGCCGCCAATGCGGCTACCGCACGGTTCCTCAGCAAGAAAAAAATACCCAATCTACGGCGTATCCATGAAGGGCCTAGCGTCGATAAGATTTTAAATTTAAAAACCTTTTTGGGTGAACTAGGCTTAAAAATGGGTGGCAGCGCCAATCCCACGCCGCTGGACTACATGCATCTGGTGGATAGCATAAAGGGTCGACCCGATGCGCATCTAATCCAGACCGTATTATTGCGCTCCATGTCGCAGGCCGTTTACAGCCCTGAACTTAAAGGCCATTTCGGTCTGGCCTTGGATGCTTACGCGCACTTTACGTCCCCTATTCGCCGCTACCCTGACTTATTGGTACACCGCGCCATACGTCATAGTTTGCAAGGCAAAACAGCCGACAGCTTTATTTATGGTGTGCCTGATATGGTAATATTGGGCGAACATTGCTCCGCCAATGAACGCCGCGCTGATGATGCTACCCGTGATGTCATCAGCTGGCTGAAATGCGAGTATATGATGGATAAGATAGGTGAAGAGTTCGTAGGGATTATTTCCGCAGTCACGTCGTTCGGTTTTTTTGCCGAGCTGGCCGATATTTATGTGGAAGGCTTGGTCCATATCAGCAATTTAGGGCAAGATTATTTTCACTTTGACCCCATCAGCCATAGTTTGATAGGCGAACGTACCAACACCCGTTTTCGTTTGGGCGATAGCGTAAAAATAAAAGTGGTGCAGGTTAATCTGGATGAGAAAAAGATCGATTTTGAATTGGTGCAAAAAAAGAACAGGCCCAAGAAAAACAGTTCATCACCGATAAATCTCAAAAGAAAACGCCGGAAGAAATAACATTACTGAACGCATCATGAAACCGACAAAACTCTACGGCCTGCACGCCGTACAAGCTGCCCTCGATTATTCTCCCAAAAAAATTGGCAAGGCCTGGGTAGATGAGCAGCGCCAGGACAAGCGTCTGACGCAAGCGATTGAGGCTTTGCTTGACCTTGGCATTGAACCGGAAAAAGTTGACCGCAAAAAGCTGGATAAATTAGCCGATAGCCACAACCATCAAGGCATCGTCATTGAAATCGATATGCCTGCCGAATTATCTGAGCATGAATTGAAAACCGCAGTAGAAAACCTCACGGCACCCGCGTTATTCCTGGTACTGGACAACGTGCAAGACCCGCATAATCTCGGTGCCTGCCTACGCAGCGCCGATGCCACTGGCGTACACGGGGTCATCATCACCAAAGACAATGCCACCGGCATTACCCCAACCGTATGTAAAGTTGCCAGCGGAGCTGCTGAAACCGTACCGGTTTACCAGGTGACCAACTTGGCCAGAACCTTACGCTGGCTAAAAGATAACGGTCTATGGATTATGGGCGCTGCGGGTGAAGCCACACAAACTGTTTATCAAACCGATTTAACCAGTCCGATAGCCCTGGTTTTAGGGGCAGAAGGCAAAGGGCTAAGACGACTGACCAAGGAACAGTGCGATGTGTTAATCAAATTGCCGATGATGGGGCAAGTGGAAAGCCTTAATTTATCGGTTGCTGCCGGCGCGTTACTTTATGAGACAATACGCCAACGGCAACTTCGAGTTAAATAATGCGACAGCAATCAACACATCTTCTTGAAGGCAGCAACTTAAGTTGCGTGCGCGATGATCGCATACTGTTTGAACAGCTGAATTTCAAGCTTCCCGCAGGCCACACTTTATTGTTGGAAGGCAAAAACGGCAGCGGTAAAACCTCGTTGTTACGCATATTGTGCGGTTTTCGTGAACCCGATGACGGCCAAGTGCTTTGGTGCGGCGAAGTGATTGAAGACAGCCAATACCATGCTGATATGGCTTACGTAGGGCATCTGGATGGCGTTAAAAAAGAACTGACGGTACTGGAAAACCTGAAAGTATCGCTGGCATTAGGTCAGCCTGGCACTTATTCCATTCAACAGGCTTTGGTTAAAGTCCACTTGTCAGGCTATGATGACACTTTGGTGCAAGCCTTATCAGCTGGCCAAAAAAGGCGCTTGTCGTTAGCGCGGTTGTTGATTACCCATAATGTTTTATGGATACTCGATGAGCCATTTACTTCACTCGACAAACAGGGCATTGCCTTAATTGAAACGTTAATGACCGAACATTGCGCCAATGGCGGTTGTATTGTTCTTACCTCGCACCATGACATCGACTTGCCTGATGTCAGCGTACAACGCATCCATTTATCCTGATGTCTTTATCACACGCTTTTTTTGCCCTTATTCGCAGGGATTTGGTATTGGCCTTACGTCGCCGTTCCGAAGTCGCCAACCCTATCTTCTTTTTTATCTTGGTCATTACCCTCTTTCCTTTAGGGATAGGCGCACAACCCAAGCTATTACAAGCGATTGCGCCTGGCATTATCTGGGTTTCGGCATTATTGGCAACCATGTTGTCACTGGATAGCCTGTTTCGCTCCGATTTTGACGATGGCTCATTGGAACAGATTTTATTAAGTCCACAGCCAACGTCCATACTGGTATTGGCCAAAGTAGCTGCCCACTGGTTAGTAACAGGACTGCCATTACTGCTTGTCGCCCCGTTACTGGCGATTTTTTTAGGGATGCCTGGCGATGCCCTGCCTATTCTACTGGGTACATTGTTATTGGGAACACCCGTATTGAGTTTAATCGGCGCCATTGGTGTCGCATTAACAATTGGCTTACGTCGTGGTGGCATGATCTTATCGCTGCTGGTTTTACCGCTGTATGTCCCGGTATTAATTTTTGCCAGTAACGCCGTAGAAATGTCCAGCAGTGGCTTACCGGTCAGTGCCCAAATCAATATCTTGATTGCCATGCTATTTATGGCGCTGGTTTTAGCGCCGTGGCCTACCGCTGCCGCATTAAAAATGAGTATGAATTAACCTCTTTTGAGCTGCAAATCGTGGGAATAAATTCGTTGCAAACCAAATTCCTAGACCACTCGCTTACGGTTCAATACCCATAGGCATCATTTGCGGAGGTTCAGCCTCTGCGGGAAAGCTGGGATTTTTCATGTCCTCGTATTTTTTCTTCTGTTCGGATGTTAAAACCGCATCGATGCGGGCCTGCTTTTTTTTATTAATATCTCTAATTTCTTTTCTCAGCGTCTGGGTTTTCTCACGAGCTTCAGTAAAGATGTTATTAAGCTCTTGAGCTTGTTGTTCGTTAAGATTCAACGATGTTTTTAATGATGATACATAGGGATCTATATCGCCAGCCAACGCTATTGACTGACACAATAGCCCGATGAGTATTAATACTGCTATTCGTAATGGTTTCATGGTTTACCTCAATCAACATCGTGGTTAAGTTATACGCATCACCAATTAACGTTAGACCCAAAAAACCCGTCCTAACAAATTAGGACGGGTAACAAGGATTCTATATTAAGGGGGTAAGGCGCTGATTTATTAAGGTGCTACTTTACTAATGGTAAGCGTACCTTCTTGCTCGAAAGAGCTGGCATCGTTATTGCCTATCATGTCAATTCTGATTTTACAAACGCCGTCACCCTTGGCTGAGAACAAACGATCTTTTACAAATACGGTTGTTCCATCTGAGTTATCAGAACGATTGGCCCAAGAGCGTTGCCACCATTTGTCTTGAGGAACATAGTTCTTGCTAACATATTGCAAGCCCCAATCATAAATGATGGGGATTGGACCAGTAGGCGTTTCACCGCCACCGCCACAAGAACCGCATTTGCTCTGTGCTGCTGTAGCAGGATTATTAAGCTTGTAGAAATCCTTTATGACACCGCCTTTAAGGTAATCATAATTATTGTTAACATTCCCCACCTGAAAACTGGCACCCAGAGTCATCATTTGCCCTGTTTTGCTGTAGTAAGCAAAGCCGTCATACGCAGGGAGTTTGCTGCCATTGAAAACGTTAGATGAGTTCCCTTTTATAGTAAAAACCGTTCCTCCCAGATACGCAGGTGTAGGGGCAGGCAGTCTTTCCTTCACATCGAGAAAAAACTGTAGCACCCCATTGGAGCTCACTTCAATAGAACCGGTGCCGGATTGATCCACAGATGCACTAATATCCCATGTCTTGCCAGACTTTCCGGCTGCTGCGGCACAGCCTCCTTGATAGATAACGGCTTCAGCTTCTTGCATCGCCCCTTCGAGCCCTGCAAATGCGCTCTTTTCGCTTTTGAACAAGTTTGGCGCTAAATGGGGAGATGTCAGCGGTCCAGAGCCATAAGGAGCTGGAGGAGCCGGTGGATTAGCACCATATGCGTTAACAGTGAACGCGGTACCCATTAAAATGGCTGAAGCCATAACGGTGAATTTTGTTTTCATAGTCTTATCCTCATGTTATTACTAAAATTCACATGCCCAAGTTAGGTATGTGTACAGACACATGTCCAACCCAAACTAGCAACCTATAATTTGTCGAGTGTTACTACAGTTAACCTAATTCAATGTGTATTAAACCTTATTTTGTTATGACACTCTATTGTCAAAACTGCACATTTCGGAAAGGATTCCTATATGCTAGTTAAAGCTGGATGGGTAGAATCTTTCTTTCTACCTGGCAATTAGAGTACATAAAAAAAGCAAAATATTCTGCGAACAAATACACATGAAAACGGGTAATATTTCTCTTTACTTATCATATTTTTTATTTTATTAATCAAAGACTAGCACTTATATCACCGAGTATCGGCAAGAACTCCCTTCCGCTGTTATTTGCTCAAGCCACACACATTTGCTTATCGATGAAATAACATTCTTAGTGCTATCATAATAATTTGATATTTAGATAGAAAGCGAGGAAAGCTGTGAAACTGGAATTCCTGGGCAAGGCGTTGTTTAGCTTGATTAAAATCAGCCTGCCATGGTTATTCGTCGTACTGGTGATTGCCTTGATAACATGGCAATACCCTAGCTACAAAAAAGGTATGCACAGTGTGCAGAAAAGTGACCGCGAAACGGTGCTAATTCCGGGGCTTTCTGCCAAACAAACCGAGCATTTGATAGAGCTTGCCGAGCCGAGCTTAACCAACAGTTTCGAATGGGCCAAGGACTTAAGAAATGCCCTGGAAGCACATCACCTGGAACTTAGCCACGAAAACATCTGCGCCATGATTGCCGTCATTAGCCAGGAATCCAGCTTTGCAGCAAACCCCCGCACGTCAGGTTTGAGCGTAAAAGCCATCCAGGCACTCGCAGAAAAATTGGTCAAAATACCACAATTGGGGCATCGCAATGCGCGTTCACTTGTAACTTGGTTGAAACACAAGCCAAACGTAAGGAATAGTTACTGGAACAGATTCCGCAATGCCAAAACAGAACGCGAACTCGATCTTACTTATCGGAAAATGATCTCCGACAACCTGTCTCTGCACGGCAAACCAGATAAGCTTTTGCAGGATAACGCATTGTTGCGTGGCATCATTGAAGATAACAACGAAATCGACACGATAGGCTCAATGCAGATAGCGATTAGCTTTGCCGTGCAAGTTGAACAGCAGCGTTTACGGCGCCCCCTAAAGCTGGATGAAATATGGGCCATACGTGATCGCATGTACACACGCAAAGGCGGCATGTATTACGGTGCGCTACTTTTGCTCGGCTATGATGTCGGCTACGACAAAAAACTATACCGCTTCGCTGATTTCAATGCGGGGCGTTTTGCAAGCCGCAATGCCGCTTTTCAAACCACAGTTGCCGAGCTGCTGGGCAAGCCACTTACCGCCGATGGTGATTTGTTAATCTACGACCCGCAGGGCAAGCCCGTCCCCACCATCAGCAACAGTGAACAAGCCATCAATGAAACGGTGCAAAAATACCGTTTAGGCTTAACTGCCGAAGAAATCCGTAACGATCTACTGCAAGAAAAGCAGGTTGACTTCAACCGTACCCGAACCTATCGGGCCATCACTCAACATTACCAGAAGCTAACGGGTAAACGGGCGCCCACTGCGATAGTTCCCAATATCGTCTTGCACAGCGAAAAAATTACCCGAACGATGACGACTGAGAAATTTACCAACACGGTCAACAAGCGTTATCAGCGCTGCATGGGCAAGCAATAAATAAAGCGGGGCATTATCATGTAACCCGCGCCGTACACTAAATCGGCAACATGACAAACGATTTATCCGTGCCAAATAATTGGATGGCAACTGTATTTTTTCCAGACAAAACGCGCATAAATCTATATCATATTCAGTTTTTAAACTACGGACGAAGGTCTTTACCATGCAAGTCGCAAACAATATGGCGGTTTCCATTCACTACACGCTCACTAACGATGACGGCGAGGTTCTTGATAGCTCTATAGGCCAGGACACATTGGTTTACCTGCATGGTACAGGGAATATCATTTCCGGACTGGAAAACGCCATTACCGGCAAAGTTGTTGGCGACAAATTTAATGTCCGCATAGATCCTGAAGATGCCTACGGCGAAATTTATGGGGATCGGGTACAGGTTATTTCCCGCGATATGTTTGAAGGTATTGATGACATTCAAGTGGGTATGCAGTTTCATGCCGATGTCAGTCATGGCCCAGGTGTTGTGACGGTGGTTAATGTCGATGGTGACGACATCACCATCGATGGCAATCACCCTTTAGCAGGTATGGCGCTCACTTTTGATGTGGAGGTGGTTGATGTGCGGCCTGCCACAGCGGAAGAAATTGCCCACGGCCATATCCATGGCGATGGCTGTCATCACTAACATGGCTTTCTTTTGATGCCCAAACAGGTATCGGCATAAGTCATACACGGGAAGAAGCGATCAAAAATGTTGATGCCAAGACATTAAAACACAACCGGTTTATCTGCATAAACCGATAGTATGTTATTATTAGGTTAGTTTTTATAATGGCTTCTGTATGATCCGCTCACCTGAACCTACACAATTGACTGATCGTTTTGGTAGGGCTGTTACCTATTTAAGAATTTCTATTACCGACCGTTGTGACTTTCGTTGTCTGTACTGCATGGCGGAAGATATGACATTTCTGCCGCGCAACCAGATCCTATCGCTGGAAGAAATCTACACCGTAGCCAAAGCCTTTAGCGAACTGGGCGTCAAAAAAATCAGAATAACCGGCGGTGAACCGCTGGTTAGGAAAGGTGCGCTGGAATTATTGCAACAGCTAGGCAGCATTGAAAGCTTGCATGAACTGGTGTTAACCACCAATGGTTCGCAACTTGAAACAATGGCAATGCCATTAAAACAAGCGGGCATCAAACGCATCAACATCAGCCTGGACACCCTGGATCCTGACAAGTTTAAGGCCATAACCCGCACCGGCGATTTGCGTCAGGTGTTGCGTGGCATTCAAGCGGCTACATCAGCCGGGTTCGAACGCATCAAAATCAATGCCGTAATCCTTAAAGACAGAAACCATCTGGAAGTGAATGACTTAGTTCAATTTGCAGTTGATCAGGGGATTGATGTCAGTTTTATTGAAGAAATGCCTTTAGGGGTTGTCGATCAGCACAACCGCTCAGAATCCTTTTATCCTAGCGACTTGATTCGGGCGGATTTAGCCGAAAATTTCTCTTTACTCGCCAGCACCGAAAAAACCGGCGGCCCCTCAAACTATTTTAAAGTGGCTGGCACGCAAACCCGCGTCGGTTTTATTTCCCCGCACAGTGCTAACTTTTGCAGCACCTGTAACCGCGTACGCTTGACTGTTGAAGGGCGTTTATTGCTTTGCTTGGGCAATGACCATTCTGTTGATTTAAAACACATCCTACGCACCCATCCAAATGACATGCTGGCCTTAAAACAGGCCATTATTGCTGCCATGCGGATTAAACCCGAAAAACATGAGTTTAATATCCACGAGCAGCCCGTCATATTGCGGCACATGAATATGACCGGCGGATAATAACTACTTGGCATCTTTTGCTTAAGTAGATATTGTTTCCCGTTTTTCTTTATATCGAAGGTGCATCATTGGTCATTGCCAGCCAATAACCGGTCGTAGCGCATTCCAATTCCCAATTTATTTAACCCCTCCGAGGTTTTTCATTCATGTCTTTTTCACAACTGGGTTTAATCCCCGAACTTCTTAAAGCCGTCGCTAACCAAGGTTATATTACCCCTACCCCCATACAGCAACAAACCATTCCGTTAATACTGCAAGGCAAGGATATCCTGGCCGGCGCACAAACCGGTACCGGCAAAACCGCCAGCTTTACCTTGCCGCTCTTACAGCGCCTGACTGAAACGGCGAAGCCACTGCATAAAACGCCGCCGGTACGTGCCGTTATCTTAACGCCGACACGCGAACTCGCTGCGCAAGTCCATGACAACGTAAAAATCTACGGGCAGCATTTGTCTTTACGTGCCGAAGTGGTGGTCGGCGGAGCCAGTATCTCCATGCAGACACGCAATCTACGCAAAGGTTGCGATATTATCGTCGCCACGCCGGGCCGCTTGATTGACCATATCCTGCAAAAAAACGTCAATCTGAGCCAGGTTGAAATACTGGTGCTGGATGAAGCCGACCGTATGCTCGACATGGGCTTTTTACCGGCGATTCGCCAAATCATGAACGTCCTGCCCAAACAACGCCAAAGCCTGCTGTTTTCTGCGACCGTACCTAATGACATCAAAGCATTGGCGGCCTCGGTACTGAACAATCCTGTTTCCGTAGAAGTCGCCAAGCAGAATGCCACTGCCGACAACATTAGCGAGCGCGTATACGGCATTAAAAAAGAAGACAAACGTGCGTTATTGTCGTATTTAATCGGCAGCAACAACTGGCAACAAGTCTTGGTGTTTGTCCGCACCAAGCACGGCGCAGATCGCCTGGAAAAACAACTGATCCAGGATGGCATACGCAGCACCGCGTTACATGGCGATAAAAGCCAAGGCGCGCGCAACAAGGCGTTGGAGTTTTTTAAAACCGGCAAAGCTACTGTTTTGGTGGCTACTGATGTCGCAGCGCGTGGCTTGGACATTGATGAGTTGCCACATGTCATCAATTTTGATTTGCCACAAGTACCGGAAGATTATATCCACCGTATAGGCCGCACCGGACGCGCTGGCGCCAAAGGTGAAGCCTTGTCGTTGGTATGCCCTGAAGAAGCGTATCAACTGGCGGATATCGAAAAGCTGTTAAAACGCAGCATACCCCGTGTTGCCGATACCGGCTATGAACCGGTGTCGCTCAAAGTCATTGACGCCCCCAAAAAACATGCGCCCTCTAAAACAACCGGGAAAAAGGACTTCCGGCACAGCAAGAAACCCGGCAGCGCACGTAGCGGCAAATCGTCCACCGCCCCTAATCATCGCGATACCAAAAAGCCCAACAGAACCAGGGCTAGGGCATCTTGACGTTTACATAAAAACTTTTGTTCCCATCCATTCCAGTGCAATGGAATTGGCATATGCGCAACATCAGTCAACTTGGATTCAATCCTAAATCCCCAGCCAATTCTGGGGTTTTAAATACTCATCGTAAAGTACCGCTTCTGATGTACCAGGTTCGGGATGCCAATTGTAACGCCAATGTGCGACCGGTGGCATGGACATCAAAATCGATTCGGTTCTACCGCCGGATTGCAAACCAAATAATGTACCCCGATCATAAACCAGATTAAAT
>SBAV01000256.1 GCA_005239965.1 Methylobacter tundripaludum | reverse complement strand
GTCGTTGACGTGAAGCGCAAAAGTTAGCCGCCCGTGTTTTGTTTCCTGATAGGTTATTTGCCCACAAAAAACACGAAAAACGCGAAAATAACCGGCAGCACAATCCTAATTTAACGATTGCTTTTGTGGTTGTGTCTGTATTTTATGTAATTGCGTTACGATTCCATGCACACTTTCGTGTTTTTTGTGGACAATGCGTAACATCAATTACTTAACCAAATCTCTAAACTTTATGCCTCAAAACACACAACAACGCCTGATTCTGGTTGATGGTTCGTCTTTTTTATTTCGTGCCTACCACGCTCTCCCGCCCTTAACCAGTCCCAAAGGTTTACCGACCAATGCCATACACGGTGTTACCAGTATGCTGCGTAAACTTATCAATGATTATCACAGCGATTACATTACCGTGGTGTTTGATGCGCCGGGCAAAAGTTTTCGCAATGACCTGTACGACCAATACAAAGCCAACCGACCGCCAATGCCGGATGATTTGCGTGTGCAGATAGCTCCTTTGCATGAATTGATTCGTGCTATGGGCTTGCCGTTGATTATGGTGGCCAATGTGGAAGCCGATGATGTGATCGGCGTATTCGCCCAGCAAGCTGAACATTATGGTTTTAAGGTCATTATTTCCACAGGCGACAAAGACATGGCGCAACTGGTCAATGACAACATCCTGCTGGAAAACACCATGACCAACACCCGTATGGATGTTCAGGGTGTTATCGACAAATTCGGTGTTAAGCCGGAACAAATTGTTGATTATTTGGCATTGATTGGCGATAGCGTCGATAACATTCCCGGCATTCCCAAAGTTGGACCGAAAACGGCTGCCAAATGGCTGGAACAATATGGAACCATAGACAATCTGGTTGCCTCAGCGCATGAGATTACCGGCAAAATAGGCGACAACTTGCGTGATAATCTCCAACAATTGGCGCTCTCCAAACAACTGGCGACCATCAAATGCGATCTGGACTTACCTTATAGCATCGACGATCTAAAGCAGCAGCCCATGAACGTAACCGAGCTTAAGGCGCTGTTGACGGAACTGGGTTTTTCATCCTGGCTGAAAACGCTGGATAATAACGCTACGTCAACGGTAGCGGTAGTCAATACCAATACTAAGGTTGTTGAAGATAAATCAGGCACTGTCGATACACATTATGAAACTGTTTTAACCGGGCAACAGTTTGATTATTGGCTACATCAACTTGAAAAGGCCGACCTGTTTGCTTTTGATACAGAAACCACCAGCCTCGATTACAGCAAGGCATTGATAGTGGGGGTATCGTTTGCGGTAACGCCGGGCAAAGCCGCTTACGTGCCGTTGGCGCATGATTATCCGGGTATGCCCGATCAGTTGGATAGGACAGCCGTATTGGAAAAATTGCGCCCACTGTTGGAAAATCCGGCCAAGGCCAAGTTAGGACAAAATCTCAAATACGACAGCCACGTCTTGGCCAATCACGGCATTCATCTGCGCGGCATTGCCCATGACACCATGCTGGCTTCCTACGTATTGAACAGCACGGCCACCAAGCATAATATGGACGATCTGGCCAAACACTATCTGGGTGTTGATACCATTCATTACGAAGACGTGACCGGCAAGGGCGCAAAGCAAATCCCGTTCCAGGCCGTCCCCATAGAACAAGCTACACCTTACGCGGCTGAAGATGCCGATATTACCTTGCGCCTGTATCAGGTGCTGAGCGCAAAACTGGCCGACATTCCAAGTTTGCAGCAGTTATACAGCAGTATCGAAATCCCCTTGATTGCCGTATTGACGCGCATTGAAGAAAATGGCGTGTTGGTAGACACCGCTATGCTGGCGCAGCAAGGTATGGAATTGGCCAATCACATCAACACCCTGGAACAACAAGCCCATGATGTGGCCGGACAAAGCTTCAATTTAGGCTCGCCCAAGCAAATTCAGGAAATTTTGTATGATAAACAAAAACTGCCGGTATTGAAGAAAACCCCGAAAGGCCAACCGTCCACCGACGAATCGGTGCTGCAAGAATTGGCGTTAAGCTATCCGTTACCGAAGCTGCTGCTCGACCACCGTAGCTTAAGCAAGCTCAAATCCACTTACACCGACAAACTGCCGCAACAAATCAACGACAAGACGGGGCGCATCCATACCTCGTATCATCAGGCGGTGGCAGCGACCGGTCGATTGTCGTCATCCGATCCCAATTTGCAGAACATCCCCATCCGCAGCGAGGAAGGCCGAAAAATTCGCCAGGCTTTTATTGCCCCCGACGGCTATAAAATTGTCGCGGCGGATTATTCGCAAATCGAATTGCGTATCATGGCGCATTTATCCGCCGATGCCGGTTTGCTGAAAGCCTTCAACGAAGGCCTGGATGTGCATAAAGCCACTGCAGCGGAAGTGTTCGGTGTGGCGTTGGATCAGGTGAGCAATGATATGCGCCGCTCTGCCAAAGCCATTAATTTTGGCTTGATTTATGGCATGTCGGCTTTCGGTCTGGCGCAACAACTGGGTTTGTCGCGCAATCAGGCGCAATCGTATATCGACCTGTATTTTTCCCGTTACCCAGGCGTTAAACAGTATATGGACAATATCCGCGAACAGGCGAAAGGGCAGGGCTATGTTGAAACCTTGTTTGGCCGTCGTCTGTATTTGCCGGAGATTAATTCGCGTAATGCCGCTCGTCGTCAATATGCCGAACGCACCGCCATCAATGCGCCCATGCAAGGCACGGCTGCCGACATTATCAAACGCGCCATGTTGGCTACGGACAATTGGCTGCTGGAAACGCAATCCGATGCCAGGATGATTATGCAAGTGCATGATGAGCTGGTGTTTGAAATTGCAATCGATCAGCTAGAAAGTTGTACGGCGCAGATCAGATCTTTGATGTCTGGTGCGGCTACGCTCAATGTGCCATTGATTGTTGATGTTGGCGTAGGAAATAACTGGGATGAGGCGCATTAGATAAATAGCTTAATCCAATACATCGCACGCTGTAGAGACGCGAGATTTTGCATTTCCACGCCCAGTCTAAAAACACAATGACAGTGACGCTCCGGCGAGTGAACGGTAGACAATGACGTACCGTATTTTCAAAAGTACCGATCAGTTACGTTATAATCAGCAAATTTTTTGTCATTTATAAGGCATAGGTTATGTTAAGTTACCCACACATTGATCCGATTGTAATCACTTTAGGGCTGGTGAAAGTGCACTGGTATGGCCTAATGTATTTGCTAGGCTTTGCCGCCGTCTGGATTTTAGGACAAAAACGGGCTAAACAGCCTTGGTCACCCATCAAACCGGAAGCGATTGAGGATTTGGTCACTTATGGGGCAATGGGTGTAATCCTGGGTGGCAGGATTGGTTATATCCTGTTCTACAATTTTGGGGAATTTATCAATAACCCGCTGGTTTTGTTTAAAATTTGGCAAGGTGGCATGTCATTTCACGGTGGTATGTTGGGCGTATTTGTTACCCTGTGGCTTTTCTCAAAAAAGCACCAATGCACTATGCTGCAATTGACCGATCTGATTGCCCCTATTGCGCCCATTGGCTTAGGAGCCGGGCGAATCGGCAATTTTATCAACTCGGAGCTGTGGGGAAGGCCGACGGATGTGCCGTGGGCAATGGTTTTTCCCAATGGCGGGCCATTGGCCAGGCACCCTTCACAATTGTATGAAGCGTTTTTGGAAGGTGTGGTGTTGTTCGTTATCCTGTGGCTGTATTCCAAAAAACAACGACCAACAATGGCTATTACCGGCATGGCAGTGTTTTTATATGGTTGTTTCCGGTTTTTTGTCGAATTTTTCAGGACACCCGATGGGCACATCGGTTTTTTGGCACTTGATTGGGTGACTATGGGACAGTTTCTGTCTGCTCCCATGATAGTAATTGGGGCTTTGTTGTTTTATTTTGCGCATAGAAAATCGGTCGGTTAATTTGTAGCGTCACACACTTGATCCTTGGCCACTCAATAGTATTTCTCTTCTAGTCTCAGTCAATGTCCGACTTAGCCGGTAATCCGGTAATATGGTTCGCCGATAGGCAATCCACCCTAAATCCAGCAAGGAGATATAAACCATGCAAGTTCAATTCACAGCCGTTTTTCGTAAGGTTCCCGAAGGCTACATTGCTTTCATTGAAGAACTGCCAGGCGCCAACACGCAGGGTGCTGCACTTGACGAAGCCCGTGCCAATCTTAAAGAAGCCGTCGCACTCGTACTGGAGGCAAACCGGATACTTGCTGAGGAGGATCTGCAGGGCGCAGAGGTTATTCGCGAAGCGTTTTCGCTTGTTGCATGAAACGAATTGATCTACTGCATCATTTTGAAACGCACGGGTGTCGGTTCGTTCGGGAAGGAGGCAGCCACACCGTTTATATCAACCCTGTGGCACGCAAAGTTACTGCAATTCCTCGTCATCGTGAAGTTAATGAATTTCTCGCGATCAAGATATGCAAAGATCCCGATATTCCTCGCCCCGATGTTTAGCATTTCGATCAAACGCTTTTCTTAAATGGCATTCCGTAGTTGAATACGGTGTGGTGGTTAATTCTACTTTGTTAAATCCAAGTATCGCATAAGTAGTTGATTTAATTCATACTATAAATATTTTTTTAATCTAGTATATCT
>SBAV01000141.1 GCA_005239965.1 Methylobacter tundripaludum | reverse complement strand
TGAATGAACGGTGTTGCATGCAGCTCGACATCGTGGAATGCACATTTGGCGCAGTTTCAGCAATGGCGGTTGGATACGGTGTTAATTGACAAGCTGTGCCAACACTACCACACCCTTCTGGAAGCTGAGGAGATGGGTAACCTGCAAACACTGAAGGAAATCATGGACAGTGCGGTACGGGTTGGTTTTATGATGTTAGATGACGGTGCTTATCGCTTGTTGCCTGCTGTACACCGCTACCTGGATTTGTTTCAGGAGCTGGCGCAGGCAAGGCGATCAGAACCTGATGATGGGCTGGACGATGAAACTGAGGAGGATGCATTTTGAGCCTGGCACAATACGGATTTCAAAAACTGGTATTGCTGAACAGTGCCGGATACAGCCGTGCTGAATTGCCGCTGGATGACTCGGTGTCGATTATCGCGCCCAACAATACCGGCAAAACCAGCTTGATCAACGCCTTGCAATTTCTGCTGATCCTCGACAAGCGTCACATGGATTTTGGTGCCCATAGCGTTGAAAACTCGCGGCGCTTTTATTTTCCCGGCAACAGCGCTTATATTCTGCTGGAAGTGTTGTTGCCATCCGGTATGGCGGTGATCGGTTGTGTCGGTAAGGGGCTAAGCCATGATTATGAATATTTCGCCTACCAGGGCAGCCTTAATCTTGATGATTACCGGTTGGAAAACGGGCAGCTGGTGTCGCAGCCCAAGTTAATCAGCCGTCTTTTTGAATGTGGCAAATCGGCCAGAATATACCCGCAAGCCGATTTACGGGCCTTGTTGTACGGTAATCGGCAAAAGCAACGTTCAGACGAGCCTGATTTCACCATTTTTCCGCTGGAATTCACGTCACAGGCGTCCACTTATCAGCGCATTCTGACCCGAACCCTAAGATTGGATCGCCTCGATAGCCGCGAGGTAAAAAACTATTTGCTGGAAATTTTCAAAAACGACTTGCAGGATCGCAGTGTCGATTTTAAAAGCGAATGGGACAAAAACTTTGCCGATGTCAATTACGATAAAGCCCAGTACGATACGGTATTTCGCAACAAGGCGCTCATCGCTGGCATGGAAGACAGCCAGCAAACACGCAAGGCTCTACGTGGCAAGCTTATCTTGTGGCGGCCTTTGATCGAACAAGGCTTGAATGACTGGGAGGCTTACTACCACAGCACGTCCGACCAACTTGGCCAGCGGTTTCAAGCATTGGCTTTAGAAGCCCAAGCGTTGGAAAGTCGCCAAAAAGCAATTTACCAAGACCAGGCTGAAGCCCAAACCGAATTAAAAGCGCAGGAGAAAATTGAACGGCATTATCAGGAACTGAAAGTTCGTTTTCAATTTGTCAGTGATTTAACGCAACTGGAAGCCCAACGGTTATCGGTACAGGCGCAACGCGACGAACTGGTGCGCAGCATCAAAAATGCCGAGCAGCAGCATTCACCGGAAGCCATCAAAAGGCATATTGCCAGAATTACCAGGGAACAGGCCGATTTGCACCAACAGTTGGCTAGCCTCAATGATAATCTTTATCTGCAATTGCAAAAGTTGGTGCCAGAGGGCAGCTTTGAGCTTTTAACCCGGTTACTGGCAAAATCGGTATTGAGTTTACCGGTCTCTGAAGGCAAGGCGATTGAACTGCATGATAAATCAGCTTTCAAATCATTTATTATCGCACTGGAAGGCAGGCTATTGGGCAATCGCTTGAAATTACCGGGCTTGTCTTTGGATATAGCATCACTGGAACCTAACCTTATCCTCAAAACCGCTCAGGAATTGCAAACTGAAATGGACGATTGCGAACACCAGCTGGCCGAGTTGAAAACAGTGTTGCAAACCGTAGAGACATTGGCGCAGCAAAAGCAACAGCAACACGAGTTGGAACGGCAAATCGCTGAACTGGATAGGGATATCCGTGATTATGGGGAGTTTTGGTCTTTACAGGCCAATGTATTACCGAGACTGGAAGCCATAACCGCCTTGCAGCATAAGTTGGCAACGCTACAACAAGAAGAATCGACCCTGGTTGAGAAGAAAAAGGCGCAAGCCCAATCGCAGGCAAATCTTAAAATCGAGCAGGATGACCTTCTAAGCCAACATCGCCGTATCAACCAAGCCCGGCAACAGCGCCTTGACCAACAGCCGCCATTTACTTTTCTGGAACAGTTGCCTTATTTGCCCTGCATGGATGCGGCAGAATTGGCCATGCCAACTTTAGCCGACCGTATCGAAAACTATAACCGGGATTGCCAAAGGCTGCGCCAAATTGACGAGACCTTAAGCCTGCAACTGGGCAAGTTGCACCAGGATGGTGTCAGTAAATTTCAAACCCAGGATACCGCTGAACAAGAACTGGATGCCTTGTTCAATTACACGGCACAACTGGGCCAGGAGCTGGCTTCCATCGAACGCAAGGCCCGTTCGGCAGTAGTGCAGGTCGCCGCCATCTTGCGTGATTTGCGCAACAGCCTGGAAGCCCTCAAGCGGCGGATGCGCGAATTCAATAATAAAATCAATCGCCGCCAGCTTTCCGATCTTAAGGTTTTTAAGATAGAGCCCCGTGAAGAAGAAGCTTTGGTCAAGGCGATACAAACCTTGATTTCGACTTCGGAGCAGGTGGATTCGGGGAATTCTTTCGACCTGTTCGATCACAATGCCGTGTTGGATGACAAGGAGCTCAATAAGGCCAAGGATTTGCTCATCAAAGAAGGTGAAGCACGTGGTGGCTTAAAGGTTGAGCATTTGTTCAGGCTGGTTTTTATTATCGCCAAGGAAAATCAGGCGCCTGCCGAATTTGAGGACATCGACAGCGCCGCCTCCAACGGTACGGTGCTGATGGCCAAACTCATTACCGGACTCGCCATGCTCAACCAAATGCAAGACCCCCGCAAACAAATCAAAACCGCTTGCTATCTGGATGAGGCGGCTTCACTGGATCAACGCAACCAGCGCAGCTTGATTGAAACGGCTGCGGAATTCGGCTTTTCGCTGATATTTGCTTCGCCCGAACCCCAAATCACTGCGCGTTATTGTGTACCTATAGGCACCACCCAAGGCAAAAACCATATCAGCCGGCTGAATTGGCAAATTCTTGAAACCCTCGCCGAAGAGAGCTAGGCCATTATGACGGCGTTATCGGAAGCCCTAAAACGCCTGCTGGCCAGTGAGCAGGCGCTTAACGCATCTGCTTTTAGCCAAGCCCAGAAAAAACAACTGGAGCGGTTTGCGCTGGATACCCGGCTCGTTGAGATCAACAAGCACGGTTCAGCGACTGTCTATAGGGTAGTTAACCGGCAGAGTGTCAGCAATTATCTGCGTCAACTGCATCCTTTGGATGACGGGCGATTGCTGGCGTCTTTACCGATACGCAGCCGGAATATTGGCACAAGCCGCAACAGCAAGAAAGGCCAGGCCAGCCACGCGTGTTTTTATCTGCTGATGAAAGCTTGGGATTCTGAGGTGGTTTGGCAGGATGAACATACTACGCTGCATCCGTCGAAATTTACCGGGCGCTTTGGCGTTGCTGCCTTGCAAATCACAGCAGGCCAATCCTGGCAATGTAATCGACCCTTGTTGCTGGTCGAAAATCAAGCTTTGTTCGACTGTTGCGACTGGCTGCCTGAAGGCTTTAACGGCTGTGTGGCTTATTACGCTGGGCAATTGTCTGATGTGTTGCTGAACTGGTTTTCAGAACAAAATCGAACCGATACGGTGATTTTATTCCCTGATTATGATGGTATCGGCTTGGCAAATTATGTCCGCCTGGCTGAATCCCTGCATCCTGACTCAATATTACAATTCTACTGGCTGCCGGATTGGGAAAATAAGCTGGTAGTTTATGGCAACAGCGAAATCTGGCTGAAAACCCGTGTGCAATTTGAAAATGCCCTGCAGAAATTGGCGGGGTTGAACGTATTGGATGATGGCTTCATTAGGCTGGGCAGCTTGTCGCAACATTACGGTAAGGTGCTGGAACAGGAAGCCGTTTGGTTGCCACCCATTTTGAATGCACGGGTAACAGGGAATCAATAGCGCTGCAGCGTAGGGCAGGTTTGTCCATAGATATAAGGACGTAAGGTCGCATAATATATCGTTTTTTACTCCATTACCTTGCTCCGAATCCAGACATTTCTATTCGTTGCTAACATCAAATGTTAATATCATTAACATTTGATAAGAATTTTGATAACATAATTTTTAATTAATCCAATGAAGTGTTTTTATGGAAAACAATACTGCCCGCTTAACGTTGTTGATCGATCCGGATAAAAAACGGCTATTCGAACAAATTTGCGCCGCCCAGGATTTGACATCATCCCAGGTCGTGCGCCGTATGATCAGGGAATATATTGATCAGCATGCTGATTTAATTAGCCAGGAAGTTTTGGCGGGTGAAGCCGGTGGCAATTGAGATTCGCGCATTGCACCCGGATGATTTTGCAGCCGCTAATGCACTTTGGGATTTTATGAAAGGTATTGTGCTGCGCGAGGATGACAACCCTGAAAGTTTCAGCCGATTTTTGGCGCGCAACCCGGATTGTTGTTACGCAGCATGGCTAAGCAATGACTTGCTGGTTGGGGCTATCATGGCGGGCCATGATGGTAGGCGCGGCTATTTGTATCACCTGGCTGTCGATCCAGGATACCGTAGACAAGGCATTGGGAGAAAGCTGGTCGAAAAGTCCGTATCCGCTCTGCGTGCCCAAGGCATCAGCAAGTTTCATGTATTTGTCAAACGCCGTAATATTGCCGCAGCAACTTTCTGGAAAAATTTAGGCTGGGAACTGCGTAAGGATATTCAGCTGCATTCCTGTTCAGGGAGTTGATGTTTAGCGGTAGGAATGATGGGACGGAGGACTCTCATGCTGCGGCATTCAAAAAAATAAAATCCATTAAGAATCTTTATCTTCAGCGTGTAGCTGTAAAGCAAAAGCATTCATGACAATACTAAATCAACGAGAATTTGTATGAATAAGCCTTCTCTGGCAACGTTACCCCAAACCGGCCTAGCTGGCTTAAAAGAAAACTGGCGCAGTGATTTCCAGTCCGGTTTTCTGGTTTTTCTGATTGCCTTGCCCTTATGCCTGGGCGTTTCGATAGCTTCCGGATTTCCACCGTCGGCAGGCATTATTTCCGCTATTGTCGGGGGGGCTGCTGGTTTCGCGCATTAGCGGCTCATACCTGACTATCAATGGCCCGGCTGCCGGGTTGATTGTCGTCATATTGGCGGCGGTGCAAGCGTTGGGCGAAGGCGATGCCATGGCCGGGTACCGTTGTACCTTGGCGGCGATTGTAGTGGCTGGCGCTATTCAAGTGTTGATGGGGGCATTCAGAATAGGGCAGCTGAGTGCCTTTTTTCCTGCGTCGGTGGTGCATGGCATGCTGGCTGCGATTGGGCTTATTATCATCGCCACCCAAAGCCACGTCATGCTAGGCGCCGCTCCGGCATCTGGCAGTCTGTTTTCGACTATCGTGCAAATTCCGCAGAGCGTGCTTGACATGAATCCGGAAATTTTTCTCATCAGTTTTTTAGGCCTGCTGATCCTGATGAGTTGGCCGCTAGTTGGAAGCAGGGTTCCAGCGCCTATTATTGTGGTGCTGGTGGGCATGTTGTTCGCCTGGCATTTTGATCTGGGCCAGGTTTCGGCTGCTAACGGATCGAGATTCATGGTGTCGATTTCAGATAATTTTTTGGCCGATTTTTATTTTCCTGATTTTTCCAAACTATTCACCATAGCTTTTTGGGAAGCGGTTGTCAGCATCAATTTGGTGGGCAGCCTTGAAACCTTGCTGGTCGCGACAGCGGTTGATAAGCAGGATCCTTATAAACGCACTTCCGATTTAGATCGTGATTTAACCGCTGTCGGAATCGGTAATATGGTGGCAGGGTTAATGGGCGGCTTGCCGATGATAGCTGAAATTGTCCGCAGTTCGGAGAATGTCAATAAGGGAGCCAAAACAGCTTGGGCCAATTTTTTTCACGGCTTGTTATTGCTCCTGTTTTTAGTCCTGTTTCCAGGAATCATCCAGAGCATTCCACTGGCTTCGTTAGCGGCATTGCTGGTCTATACCGGTTATCGGTTAGCGTCGCCAAAAGTATTTGCCAGAGTAATGGATATCGGCAAAGAACAGTTTTTAATGTTTGTTGTCACCATTATCGGCGTATTGGCGGTCGATTTATTGGCAGGTGTCGCTCTGGGGATTGTAGTCAAGCTGGCTATTAATCTGCTGCGGGGCGTTTGGCTTAGCAACTTGTTCAAGATTCATTTTACAGTCCGGCAACAAGATAACGATACGTTGGTTGTCAAGTTGTTAGGTTCGGCGTTGTTTTCAAACTTCCTGCCGTTAAAAAAAGCGCTTACCGATCTGGAACCCGGCAAAACGATTATTCTTGATTTTACAGACGGTTACTTGATCGATCATACCGTGATGGAATTTATCCATGATTTCAGACAGCATTACGAAGCGCAAGGCGGACATTGTCAGAAAGTAGGCAAGGCCTTGGAAACGTTTTCCGACCATACGCTCGCCGGGCGTTTAATGACAGCAGATGATAGGGAATAGGTACCAATGTGCAAGGTACAAGGTGAAAGGTGAAAGGCAAGCATGTTGAAGATTTGGTCTTTTTGCCTTGCACCTTGTACCTTGCACCTTAAATGATTGTTAATTTTAGCTTTAACACGATAGTGAGAGTTTCATGATCCTTGTATTGGCTTATGGTGCGGTGCTGTTAAGCTTTGCCTCAGGTTTGCTGGCACTGATGATGAATCAGCGGCAGATTCTGCTGGAGTTTAGCCAGTATTGGCTTAAAAAGTTTCCTGATAGCTATAAATTGGGTCGATCCGTGCTTGAAAACAGCCTGCAAGAAGGGCGTTATTCGAACGTGCTTCGACACGCAGTGTTCATGTTATTGGGCTTGTCCGGTATTTTTGCTGTTTTGGCCGGATTGAGTGTGATGTTGGGTAGAGAAATCATTACTGATCAAATCGGTTTAGGCTTACCTTGGCTGCCGTGGCATGTCCGATTTGACAGTTTGTCCGGGTTCTTCTATTTGATTATCGGCATTGCTGTGACTGCGGTTAGTCTTTATGGTCCCGGCTATGTGCATGCTTATGACGAAAATCGGCATCCTTTTGCCGTATTGGGTTTATTTACCGGGCTGTTCGTTTCCGGCATGTTGTTGGTGTTGCTGGCCGATGATGCCTTCTTCTTCATGATTGCCTGGGAATTGATGTCGGTTGCCAGTTACTTCCTCGTGGCGTTCCAACATGAAAACCCAGCTAATCGCCATGCCGCATTTCTGTATTTGTTGATGGCAGAAGTCGGTGCATTGGCCATTATTCTGGGCTTTGGCGTACTGGCCAGTTTTTCTGACGGTTTTACCTTTGATGCTTTGCGTGAAGCCAAGTTATCAACTACCTGGGCAAGTATTGCTTTCGTGTTGGCCTTATTGGGATTTGGCATGAAAGCCGGGATTGTCCCTATACATGTTTGGCTGCCGGAAGCGCATCCAGTTGCACCGTCACATATTTCCGCGTTGATGAGCGGCGTGATGCTAAAGGTCGCACTCTATGGATTGATCCGCTTTTGTTATGATTTGATCGATACCGTTCATTGGCAATGGGGGGGGGTGGTGCTCATCATTGCCGGCACTGTTTCGGCATTGGGTGGCATTCTTTATGCCATGATGCAAACCAATTTAAAACGTTTGCTGGCCTACAGCTCGGTTGAAAATATCGGCATTATTTTTATGGTGCTGGGTTTGTCGATGATTTTTATGGCCAACGGCCATCCGCAACTGGCTGCGTTGGGCTTGCTGGCGGCGCTGTTTCATGCGTTCAACCATGCGTTATTCAAAAATTTGCTGTTCCTGGGGGCAGGTATCATTCAGCATCAAACGCGGGAATTGAATATCGAAATAATGGGTGGCTTGATTAAACGGATGCCACATACCAGCAAATTATTTTTAATAGGCTGCATGAGCATTTCGTCCTTGCCGTTATTTAACGGCTTTGTTTCCGAATGGTTGGCCTTTCAAACCGCATTACAAGTCGATGTGCTGGATAATGGCGTGTTGCGCAGCCTGATTCCAGTCTCTGCGGCGGCTTTGGCGTTAACTGCGGCGTTGGCGGCGGCCTGTTTTGTCAATGTGTTCGGCATGATATTTCTGGGTCAGCCCCGCTCCCGGCATAGCGAAAAAGCCTATGAAGTTGAAGATAAAGGGATGTTGGCGGGTTCTGCCTTGTTGGCGGGTTTGTGCTTTTTTATCGGCATTTTTCCTGGTGTGATCATTCATCTAATCAACAGCGTTGCCGGACAACTGTTAGGGCAAACGTTACCTAATGATTCCGCTTTTGGCTGGTTGTGGTTGGCACCGGTTTCAGCTGAGCAGGCATCCTATTCCCCGCCGTTGGTGCTGATAGCTGCGCTTATTGCCGCTGGTATCAGTTTTTGGTATTTACGTCGTAATCCGGCAACCGTCATGCGCAGGGCCGAACCTTGGGATTGTGGTTTTGGTGGCTTGACGCCACGTATGCAGTATAGCAGCCGTGCTTTTACCATGCCTTTACGGCGTATTTTTGCTAAAGCCTGGATTATTGACGAACGGATTGGCAAGGATATGCAAGGCGCCATGAATCAGGATGTGGCGGCTATTCATTATCAATTGCAGATACAGGATCATAGCTGGCCAAGGTTGTACCAACCGATAGCACAAGGTATAAACAAATTGGCCAAACAGGTCGGACGCATCCAAACAGGGAATATCCGGGTCTATCTGGGCTATTCATTTGTCACGTTGCTCTTTATGTTATGGGTGATCAGCTAATGGTCTCAAATGCCGAGGAAACACGATGAGTTGGTTAATAGCCATTTTACAAACCCTGTTATTTGTTGCCTTGGCTCCCTTGTTGGCAGGTTGGCTAAAATGGTGCAAGTGCTGCTTGCAGAACCGCAAAGCGCCGTCTCTTTTTCAGCCTTACCGGGATTTAATCAAGTTAACGAAGAAGCAACCCGTTGTTGCAGGACATGCCTCGTGGCTATTTACTATCGCACCGTACATTATTTTTTCGGCAACGGTGCTGGCAGCAACTGTGGTGCCGTTGATTGCCGTTGACTTGCCGACATCCGCCAGCGCTGATGTCATTGTCATGGTGGGGTTTTTTGCTTTCGCCCGCTTTTTTCTGGCACTGGCAGGGCTGGATATTGGCACTGCCTTTGGCGGCATGGGTTCATCACGGGAAATGACCATTTCATCACTGGCGGAACCTGCGATGTTGATGGCAATTTTTACCCTGACCATGACTGCTTCAACGACGAATTTATCGGTTGCTATCAGCCATGTACTCAATGAAGGTTTGGTGCTACGGCCTTCATTTGTGTTTGCCCTGTTTGCCCTGATGCTGGTCGCTATCGCTGAAACCGGGCGTGTTCCTGTTGATAATCCGGTAACACACCTGGAGCTGACCATGATTCATGAGGCCATGATCCTGGAATACAGTGGCCGTCATTTGGCGCTGATTGAGTGGGCAAGCCAGCTCAAACTCATGCTGTATGGCGTACTGGTTGCCAATATCTTTTTCCCTTGGGGTATTGCTGAAACATTCAGCCTGCAAACATTGGGACTTGGCTTGCTGGTCATTTTAGGCAAGCTTGCCGTGTTAGCGATATTTCTGGCAGTCTCAGAGACACTGGTTGCAAAAATGCGGATGTTCCGCGTGCAGGAATATCTCGGCTTTGCCTATCTATTAGGGCTGCTCGGCATGTTGAGCCACATCATTTTGGAGACATCGCGCTAATGAACATTGGACATCAGGATTTTTATACCCAGGCCATCTTGTCGATGGCGGCGTTGGTGGGACTCACTTCTTTTCTTATGTTAGGGCAAGGGCGATTATTGCGGCTGATCTTTGTGTTTGCCTTGCAGGGGGTTTTATTGACCGTGACGACGGCATTGACGGCATACAGTCTCGATAATCATCATTTGTATATTTCTGCCGTGCTGACTTTGGTGCTGAAAGTCATGTTTATACCCTGGATGTTAAGACGACAGGTTTTGCTCATGAACATACACCGGGATATTGAAGCGTTAAAAAATAACACCATCATCATGTTGGGTGGTGCCAGTCTAATGGTATTCAGTTATTACGTGCTGCATCCCATAGTGCAAACTTCGTCCACAATCATGTTGAATGCGCTGGCCGTCAGCCTTTCCGTGGTGTTGTTGGGGATGTTGTTGATGATTTCACATCGGCAGGCTGTTGCGCACGTTGTCGGGTTTATGTCGATAGAAAACGGCCTGTTTTTTGCCGCTATTGTTGCTACCAATGGGATGCCAATGGTGGTTGAGCTAGGCATAGCTTTTGACGTGCTGGTTGCGGCGGTGCTGTTTGGCATCTTTTTCTTTCATATCCGCACCAGTATCGATTCCCTGGATGTTGACAGGTTAAACCGCTTACACGAGGTGGATAAGTAGTCGTTCAGACGTCTTTTAACATTTTTATTCACCACGAAGAGCACGAAGTTAACTGTTTTTCTTCGTGGTTTTCGTGTCCTTCGTGGTAAATAATGGGGATCGATAATTTTTTCATTTTGTTACAAAACTTTTGGTTACTTACTTAAATGATTGCTGTCTATTTTGTATTATTGATCCCTTTTGGCGGCATTGTGTTTTTTGCGTTTGCCGGACATAAGGCGGACACGGGGAAACTCAATGTCAGGTTTAACGCAATCTGTCTGTTGGCAACAATTTGGCTGGCGATTAATGTGCTAGATCAAAATACCATTTTATCATCTGGCAAAGCCTTTTTGATTGACCCGTTTAATGTCTATCTGATTGTGTTGACAGCTTTTGTCGGTTTGACCACGTCGATATTTTCAGCACCTTATATGGCGCACGAAAAAGACCTCGGCAAGCTCACTGATAATCGCTTAAAACTCTATTATTCGATGTATCAGGGGTTTATGCTGGCCATGTATCTGGTACTGACGACCAACAACATGGGCGTGATGTGGGTGGCAATGGAAGGCGCAACTTTGGCTACAGTGCTACTGGTCAGTTTGTATCGAACACCTGAATCCATTGAGGCTGCCTGGAAATATTTTATCCTTTGCGGCGTGGGCATTGCGCAGGCACTGTTTGGCACTATTCTCCTGTATTATGCAGCCGTACAGGTCGGCGGCATCGAAAACTCCCTGCTGTGGTCTGTGCTTTACGAAAATGCCAACAAATTAAATCCAGAAATACTTGAGATTGCTTTTGTTTTTATGTTGATCGGTTATGGCACTAAAATCGGTTTGGTGCCTTTACATAACTGGTTACCCGATGCGCATTCGGAAGGCCCGACACCGATGTCAGCGGTGTTATCTGGTTTATTGCTCAATGATGCTTTATATGCTGTCGTACGCAATAAGATGCTGGTGGATGGGGCAAGCCATTCCGAGACAGCCGGTCATTTAATGATGGGCTTTGGGCTGCTTTCGTTTTTGGTGGCGGTATTTTTTTTGCATCGGCAGAAGGATATTAAAAGACTGTTCAGCTATTCCTCCATCGAACACATGGGGATGATGACGTTTGCCTTCGGCATCGGCAGTTCACTTTCTACCTTTGCGGCATTACTGCACATGACGGTACATTCGTTGACCAAATCGGCCATTTTCGTGACCGTAGGCCATGCTTCGCAAGTTGCCGGAACCCAAAGCATGAGCAAAATACGCGGCTTGATCAAAACCCAGCCCCGGATTGGTTGGGGACTATTGATAGGCACGATTGCCATTGCCGGCTTTCCGCCATTCGGCGTGTTTACCAGCGAATTCCTGGTATTGCTGGCCACCATGCACAGCTATCCCTGGTTGACACCTCTGTTGCTGCTCGGTATCGGCATTGCCTTTGCCGGTTTGTTCAGGCATCTGCAACCAATGGTTTATGGCGATAAGCCCGAAGGTCAACTGCCGATTGAGGCTAATTTATGGCCGGTGATGATTCATCTGGCGCTGGTACTTTGGTTAGGTCTGGCGATTCCGGGTTTTTTGGCAAACTGGTTTTCACAGGCGACAATCCTGATCTCAGGGAGTGCGCCTTTATGAGTTCTTCAAATTGGACTGTGGATTTTTTAAACCAGCTTATTAGCGCAGCTGTTACCGTTGAACAAATCAGCCTGCCATCTACAACCCTGTGGCAAACCGAAAGCAATCACTGGCAACAGTTTGCAGAACTGGCGCTACAGCAAAATATGCGTTGGGTAGCTGGATGGGCGGAACACGTTCAAGACCGGTTTTTCATCAATGCCTGTTTTGAAAAACAAGGTGTTTATGTGTTGTTGAGAGCCATTGTTAATGCGGCTAAACCGGAACTTCCCTCACAAGCCATAGTTTATCCTGCGGCAAATCGCAGTGAACGCCATACCCAGGATATGTTCGGGATTAATTTTATCGGCCATCCCGACAATCGGCGCTGGACGCGGCACAAGGCCTGGCCTAAACACAGTCATCCGTTACGTAAAGACTTTTCCGTTCAAGGGACACCCGATGAAATAACCCAGCCCGATATGGATTATCCCTTTGTCAAGGCGCATGGGACTGGCGCTTATGAAATTCCGGTGGGACCTGTTCACGCCGGTATTATCGAACCAGGACATTTTCGTTTTCAGGCGGTGGGTGAATTGATTTTAAATCTGGAAGAGCGCCTGGGTTATGTCCACAAAGGTATTGAGAAAATTGCCGAAGGCAGATCGCCTGAATCTTTAGCCCGTTTGGCTGGACGCGTGTCCGGTGATACCACGGTAGGACATGCGTGGGCAGCTTGTAAGGCGATGGAACAGGCGGCGGGTATTGATATTCCGCCGCGTGCCGCTTTGATTCGGGGTGTTTTGGCGGAGCGGGAGCGTGTTGCCAATCACATGGGTGATATGGGGGCAATTTGTAATGATGTCGCTTTTGTGTTTGCACAAATGCAGTTCACCCGCTTGCGGGAACTTTGGCTACGTACCAATGCCACCGTTTTTGGACACCGCCTGTTAATGGACAGGATTATTCCTGGCGGGGTCAATTGCGACCTGTCGGAAGAATCCTGTGCCAAGATCAAACAGGACATCATCCAATTGCGCAAGGAACTCTCTGAAATCATGTCTGCCGTAGATCTGAACTCATCATTGGAAGACAGGCTGTTCACGGCAGGTTATCTGGCACCGGAACTTGCAGCCGCATTTGGTACGTTAGGTTATGTTGGCCGGGCCAGCGGCCAAAGTTTTGATGTACGCAAAAATGCACCTTATGCGCCCTACGATCAGGTGGCGTTTAAAGTCCCGGTGGAAACGCAGGGCGATATTGCATCGAGGTTCTGGGTCAGAAATAAGGAAATTAATGCGGCTTTAAAACTGATAGAAAAATTTATCGCATTGCTGTCTCCCGGCGACATCATTTCACCCTGGAAAACGCCCGTGGCGGGCAGTGAAAGCCTGGGAATCGTTGAGGGCTGGCGCGGTGAGATTGTCAGCTATATTCGTTTCGATGCCGATAACAAAATCGCCCGGTTTTATCCACGCGACCCCAGCATTTTAAATTGGCCTGTGTTGGAAAAACTGGTGTTGGACAATATTGTGCCGGATTTTCCCGTGTGCAACAAATCCCTGAATGGCTCGTATTCAGGCAGTGATTTATAGGAAAAAAAATGCTGAGGTTATTCAAAAAAGTCCTGACCACAGGAGTTGTTACCGAATCCTTTAAACCACCGAAAGATGATGAACTGGAACAACTGGGCATAGAAATCAAACGCCATCTTGACAAAAATTTTTCCGGTAGTATTGCAATACGTGAGGTTGATGCCGGTTCCTGTAACGGTTGCGAACTGGAAATCCACGCGCTCAATAATCCTTTTTATGATATAGAACGTTTTGGGATACATTTTGTAGCCTCCCCGCGCCATGCGGATGTGTTATTGGTGACCGGTCCCGTTTCACGACACATGCAAACTGCCTTGCTGCGTACTTACGAAGCAACACCCAATCCGAAATGGGTGGTTGCAGTCGGCGACTGTGCGGTATGCGGTGGTGAGTTCGGAATTTCTTATGCCAGCTGCGGCGCTGTATCCAATGTTATTCCTGTAGACGTGGTGATACCCGGATGCCCGCCTACGCCGTTGGCATTGATGAAGGGACTTCTGGGGCTTATGAAGGGATAAAAATGGATTCCAGGGAGTGTAATTATTCAGTCCCCCTCTTTGAAAAGGAGGGGTTAGGGGAGGTTTTATGACAAAATCCCCCCCTCAAATCCCCCCTTTTCAAGGGGGGAGGTGAATAAGTACCAGGGAGTTAGCTTGTAATCAATTCTAGTAGTGAACTTAGCAATGCTTACCGCGTTTTTTTGCGTTATGAACGAATTCGAAAAATCCTAGATAAATCGGCAGATAGGCTTGGGAAATACCACGGTGTGGGCGTAACCGTGACCGAAGTAATGACCAAAATCCTTCCATGGTGTTCACATGCACGGAAAACCGCTGAAAAATAACCAAGATTTTATGAAAAATGACGGGATGAATGCAGTTTTCAGCCAATTGTCGCCTATTACTCGGTGTTCAAGTTTTTTTAGCTTGACTGTAGTGAACCCAGATAAATCGAGGTGTTTACGACTATGGAATCAAGTGTCACAGGATATATCATATGGCTGTAAGCCTTGATTTAGTGGAATTTTCTAAAATCAAGAATTAAAAACTTGAATACCGAGTAAAAGCTCACGCCCGGGGCGAAATTGGTTGTGCCACATCGTAAAAACGCAATTCCTTGGGAAGAAGGCCATCCTCGTAATGATGCACTGGAGAGCATAGCAACAGAGAGTTTGGCAGAATGGAAGTGAGCCAACAATTATCACCGTCGTAGTATTGCTGAAAATGCGATGTATCGTCTCAAGCAACTGTTTGGCGACAGCTTGGCCTCTCGTATTTTCGAAACCCAGGAAACTGAAGTATACGCCCGCGTCGGGCGATGAATATCATGACCTATCTGGGTATGCCGATTTCGGTTCGGGTAGGGTAGGGTCAACTATGCCCTAAAATAATGGGGTAAGGGGAAAATGTGGGCATCGATCGATAATGCACCAACGCCTACATAATATAAAACCACTCTTATGTCGCAACTTAGCGTATATTGGATATCTTCCTGCCGGATGGATTGCAATCAAATTGTCCCTATAACGGCGGCATAAAATACTTAAGCGCTTAAAAGGGCGATAAGTTTGGTTTTAATACTTAACATGGCAGATTCCAGCATCCTCATTTCCAAAATGCCGTCTTATTTATCTTTCTTAAGCCTATTTCATAATGATCATAAGTGCTGATGAATGAGCGTGCACCGCTTGTTAGTACAGATCATTAGTCGTCAACCAACAGAATCAGGAGATATGATGATTTCATTCCCGCAGCTTGAGTGCTGGAACAATATGACAAAAATGGCAACCATTGTGGCCGCGAGGTTGACAAAAAACGTGTGCTTTGCCGAATTTCGTCCGAGAGTCTGAGGGTTAAATTTGGTGCCTCGGAGAATAAGCTTATGCAGTCAGTTGTTCAGCACCGCATGGCTATACAAGAGGCCGCAAAAAGGCTTATTGAGCGGGATGACTACGAAGAGGACGGATCAGTTCTTATCCAAACTGCCGACCTTTAGTGGAAACTAGAATTGTATCTGCTTCCAATAGACGATTACTGGAAAGGTACAGGGATTTTCAATCACCGCTTACTGGGTGCAATTATTAATCCTTAGATTCTTTCTTGGCTTTTTTTGCCGCTTTCTTTTCTTTCGGATTTAAGGCGGGTTTTTTCTTGTCTTCTCTATTGCTTCTTTGTTCTTTGCTCATTGTCGTGTTCCAAATGTTTGTGGGGTGGAATTACATGTTGGTATCTTAATTAACAAAATAATTGCAGAATCTTTTGATACTCAATTGTCAGCTTACGCTCTTACAACAGAAAGGGCAATCTATCGTTGCAACACACTGATAAACAAATTCCATTGAAAACAACTATGCAAAGAAAACATGCCCACACCCCAAAAAATCATTGAGCAAATAAAAAAATGGATAGCTGATGTGGTAGTGGCATGTCATTTCTGCCCTTTTGCTGCCCAGGTTATTGAAAGAGCAAAAAGTCCATTACGAAGTTGACACCCATATTGCAATGATAGCTGTTTAAGAGCAGTCTTACGGGAGCTGACCAGACTAGATGACGATAACAATATAGAAACGACTTTCCTGATTTTTCCTAAAGCATTTGCTCAATTTGATGATTTTCTAGGATTGGTATCCCTAGCAGAGAAACTATTAAAACGAAAAAAATACGTCGGCATTTATCAATTAGCCAGTTTTCACCCCTTATACCGATTTGCTGACTCAACTGAAAACGATGCCGCAAATTATACCAACCGGTCTGTTTATCCAATGCTGCATTTGTTATGGGAAGCCAACCTTGACAAGGTTTTGAAACAGTATAAAAACCCGGAAAATATTCCGTTAGCCAATATCGCTTTAGCTTAGGAGTAAAGGCTTATCCTCTATGAATAAGCTGAGAGAGTCCTGTTTTCAGGTCTAATTGACTGCATTCGCATTCTTTCTCAATTGTACAAAGTAGCTCGTTTTTACCTGCTGAATAGATTTCAAATTATTAATCGCCTATTTTGTTTTAATTTTTGAAATCAGCTTCTCATTCAGCCATTACCCAAATAAGAGGCTCAGAATGAAGGCGATAATCAATACTATTTTTGGCGGTTTATTGCCATGGAAAGTAAAACTCAACAGGATTAATGTCTATCGAGACCAAGCAAAAGAGAAGCCTCCATTAAGGGCAGAGCTGTTTAGTGCAGATCAAATGGAACGTCATGGCATAACGCTGGCAGAATCACACCGACTGTCCACCCAGAACTTACCCGATCAGCTTTTAAAAAGACTGTCTGAAAATGAGAGTGTGCTCAACGAATGTAGCCGGGTACTGACGCAATCAGTTGCTACTAATAACCGAATCACTCCCGCTGGCGAGTGGCTGCTCGATAACTTTTATTTAATCGATGAGCAGATCCGTACCGCCAAGCGGCATTTACCAAAAGGTTACAGCCGTGAATTGCCACGTTTGTCGAACAGCCCTTCCGTAGGCCTGCCGCGCGTTTATGATATTGCCCTGGATGCCGTTGCACATGGTGATGGCCGCATAGACCCAGAGAGCCTTAGCCGTTTCGTGACGGCATACCAGACGGTCACGCCGCTTAAATTGGGCGAATTGTGGGCTATTCCCATCATGGTGCGGCTAGCGTTGATCGAGAATCTTCGGCGTATTTCCATCCGTATTGCCGCCGGCAAAATCGACCAAGACCTTGCCGATTCCTGGGCAAGTCAAATGATAGAAATTGCCGAAAAGGAGCCCAAGAGCCTAATACTTGTCGTCGCAGATATGGCGCGGTCGAAACCGCCAATGACGACCCAGTTTGTTTCAGCGTTTACTCGTCATTTACAGGGTCAAGGTTCCGCTTTGGCATTACCGCTGACTTGGATCGAACAGTTGCTGGCTGAATCGAATCTGACCATTGAACTATTAGTCCAAATGGAGAATCAGCAACAAGCTGCCGATCAGGTGTCTATCGGCAATAGCATCGGTAGCTTGCGTGTGTTAGGCGCAATGGACTGGCAAGCGTTTGTTGAATCGGTAAGTATTGTTGATCACACCTTATGCCAAGATCCGGCTAATGCTTACGGTAAGATGGATTTTGTCACCCGGGATCGTTACCGGCACGTCGTGGAAAAGATCGCCAAGTACAGCAATCAATCCGAACTAGAAATTGCAAAACTTGCGCTCCATTTGGCACAGACATCGCTTACGACGAAAGGCTGCGAACAGCGTAGTGCTCATATCGGCTTTTACCTTATCGACAAAGGCTTACCTGCTTTAGAGCAAACGGCAGGCATGCGCTTACCCTTGGGCGAAGCATTGCAACAACGGATGTTCAGATTCCCTTTATTTTGCTTTCTGGGGGCAATCGCTTTGCTAACAGTCAGTTTCACCAGTTACTTAGCGATGATGGCTTATGTCGAAGGCTTGCAGAACTGGCCCTTAGCGCTGTTAACTTGCCTTTCAGTGCTTGCTACCAGCCAACTTGCAGTGGCGATGGTGAACTGGCTGGTGACATTATTAACCACACCCCATACC
>SBAV01000229.1 GCA_005239965.1 Methylobacter tundripaludum | reverse complement strand
TGTATAAATCTAATTTTTCTTTTTCCATTGGGAAATAATACACATTTTTTAGTGGCGGGTGCGTAACATCAGATAGTAATAAAGCGCAGCATCGGCATAGTTATCGCTATGTAATCGGCCATCGGCGATAATGTCCAGGCCTGCATTGACCTGGTCGGTAACAATGGCCGCCATCGCATCTTCCAGGGCTTCACGCCACATGGCATCCGGCGGCTGGCGGTCACCTTTGAAATGTCTTGCAAAATCCGCATCCCACCACCTTGGATTGGGATAATTGCCTACCATACTTGTCGGAATCAAAATGTTTTTCATTTTCAACACCTCTTATAGTTATTAGTTTGACAGCTTTGTAGACACCTGAAGGTGATCATGGGAATTGATTTTAAATCATGATGAAATCGCTCCAGATGGGGGGGGGGAGACCAATACAAACATTTTTTGCATTGATTGTGTTAACGCTAGCATACTTTCTTATGCTTGTAAAGCACTAAAATTTGGCGTATTTTGTGTGCTTATTTACTTAACCCCCCACAACACGGGCATCCTGCGCCATGGTTATTTTCTAACGGATGTTCACTGGCGTATTGAAAAATCGGCTTGGCTTGGTGACTGCCGCATTGGGAACAAACCCATTCTTTGGGTTCTTGGGTGTTCGCCAAAACCAGCCCTTTAAACTGGTGTTCGCAATCAGGGCATTTAATGAGATAAACGGGCATCGGTTCTCCTTAATAGGGTGAACGGGCGAATGATAAAACCGCTAACGGCTATATTTTTGCCAATGGCTTTCAAAGAGCTTATTTTCATCGAGCACTCTGGGCGCAATTGGCCTGGAAACCCAGGTGAGATTAATCATGTGCCGGGCATTGACATTTTCTGTGGTCACATTCCCGCCCCAGGTTCCACAACTCAGGCTTAAGGTGTAGGGCATTCCGTTGCGGGGGCTGCCAGCGCCTTCATTCAAACTCTGATTAACCATGACGCGGGCCGTCTTTGTTTGCATGGCCAACGCCAAGGCGTGTTCATCATTGGCCGTATGGATGCCGCAGGTATGCCCTTGTCCTTGGTAATCGATAATTGCGTTGACTTGCTTTATTGCGTTATCGATAACGCCGCTGTATTTATAGAGCGCAAGCACCGGTGACAGCTTTTCGCCGGAAAAGGGGAAATCAGGCCCCGTGCCATTTTCTTCTACAATGAGACAACTGCAATCATCAGGAGCAGCAATGCCTGCCAGTTTTGCGATATGTGCAGCGGGTTTTGCGATCACCTCGACACCGGGAATATGGTTTTCAGGATTTGGCCACATGAGTTTTTGCAGTTTTGCTTTTTCATCATTGTTGCAAAAATAAGCACCTCGTTTTTGCAAGCGATTTACCAGCTCATCATAAACCGATTCATGGGCCACCACCGCATTATCAGCAAGACAACTGGTCGCATAATCGAATCGCTTGGCGATTACAATCGTATTGGCCGCATCATCCAAATTGGCTGTTTCATCCACCACATGCACGGCATTGCCAACACCCACGCCATAAGCAGGCGTTCCTGAGCTATAGGCTGCTTTTACCATGCCGGCACCACCGGTAGCGACAATCAAATCAGCTTGCTGCATTAATTGCTGGGTTTTTGGCAGGGATGGCTTTTCAATAACCTGAACCAGATCGGCTGGCGCACCAACCTGTTCACAGGCTTCACGCATCAGTTTTACCGTCAGCTCGGTGGTTTTTTGCGTTCTGGGATGGGCGGCAATTATGATGGCATTGCGACCTTTTAAAGCCAGTAGCGTTTTTAACGGGGGCGTGGCATCGGGGCCGGTTGTTGGGATAAGCGCCGCAATTACGCCAACCGGCTTGGCGATTTTCATGAGGCCTTTTTCTGGTATCTCTTCCACGATGCCAACCGTTTTAACGTCCTGCATGTCCCGGAGCGTACCCATGCAACGGTTGCGTATCTTGCTGACTTTATCGCTGTAATTGCCAAAACCGCCTTCATCCACCGCCAGTTTCGCCAGTTGTTCAGCATGATCCTGGCGCACGACAGCCCAACAAACCGCTGTCACCAATTCATCAACCTGATCTTGTGAGTAATTCTCGATTGTTTTCTGGGCATCACGAGCTTTTTGAAGGTAGACGGCTATTTCATCTGTGCCGGATTCTGTATCTGTATTCATGGATTTTCCTGCTCTGCTTCATGAGCCAATATTTTATTGAATCAAACGTCCTCTAAATTATTTAGCATGACGATCAAGTTATAATACCTTACGAACAATTTTGATACTGCTGTCTTCTGGATTGACTGTAATCGTAAAATCCAGACGCTCCATCAATTTCAACATGCTGACGTTATTGTTTAGCACATCACCTTCCATGATTTTCAATCCTTTGGATCGTGCAATATCCATCAAGGCAATCATCAGCTTGTGGCCAAGACCCTTGCCGCGCATACAGTCGGCAACCACCAGAGCGAATTCACAGCTTTCACCATCGGGGTTGATAGTATAACGCGTTACACCCAACTCAATTTCTTTATCCTGTTCTTCGGTTACAGCAATCAGCGCCATTTCGCGGCTATAATCAATTTGCGTAAAACGTGCCAGCATGGGCTGGCTAAGTTCCTGGACACTGTTCATGAAACGGAAATAACGTGGTTCTTCCGATAAATTGCGCACAAACTCCTGCTCAATTTCCGCATCTTCCGGGCGTATCGGACGAATAACCACGTTGGTGCCATCAGCCAGCTGCAAATTTCTAACCAGATGCGCCGGATAAGGGTATATCGCCATGTGGGCATAGCGGTCGGGATTAGGCGGGCGGAATTCCACCACTACCCGTGCATCAGCGGCTAACGCACCGTGTTCATCCAGTATGAGCGGATTGATGTCCATTTCCATCAGCATAGGCAGTTCGCACACCATTTCAGACACGCGCAATAATACACTCTCGAGGGCTGCCATATCGACTGGCGGCATATGGCGGAAGGCGTCCAGCATTCTGGCAACTCGTGTGCCCTGGATCAGATCTTTAACCAGGAAGGTATTAAGGGGCGGCAAAGAAACGGATCTGTCTGCCATTACCTCCACAGCTGTACCACCGGCACCAAAGGTTATTATGGGTCCAAATATGGGGTCGTTGGTGACGCCCACCATCAACTCGCGGCCATTCGGTTTCACAACCATCGGTTCGATGGAGATGCCATCTAACTGGGCATCGGGGCGATTGCGTTTAACGGTCTCGATGATTTCATGGTAGGCCCCACGCACGGCCTGCGCGTATGCCAGATTAAGCCTGACACCGCCCGCATCAGTCTTGTGGGTAATGTCGGGTGAATTAACTTTCATGGCCACCGGATAGCCCAGTTGCTGCGCAATCAGCAAGGCCTCACCTGGCGAATGGGCAACCAAAGTCTGCGCCACCGGAATATGGAACGCCGACAAGACCGCTTTTGATTCCATCTCACTTAAAACCTTGCGCCGTTCCTGCAGCGCCCCTTCGATGATCATGCGGGCGCCTTCCACGTCTGGCTCCAGATGATGGGACAAAGATCCGGGCATCTGCATCAGAAGCTTCTGGTTTTGATAGTACGCAGAAAGGAAAGAAAAAATCTCCACCGCAGGTTCGGGGGTTCGAAAATTAGGTTTCCTGGCGTGATTGAATGCCGTGCGTGATTCTTCGACTTGCGTTCCACCCATCCAGCAAGCAAGCAGCGGTTTGCTGTATTGATTGGAAAGTTCAATGACCGTATTGGCGGCTTCCAAGGGCTTGGTCATTGCCTGGGGCGTGAGGATGGTCAACACCCCGTCGACATTGGGATCTTCCAGGCAGGCTTTCACGGCATGGTGGTAACGGTCTGCCTGGGCATCGCCAATAATATCGACAGGATTGCCGTGTGACCAAGTGGGTGGCAGTACCTGATTAAGTTTTTCAAGGGTAACTTCCGAAAGGGTAGCCAGCTCTAATCCCAGATCGGCAGCGCAATCGGTCGCCATAACGCCTGGGCCGCCGCCATTGGTGACAATGGCCAGTCGATTGCCGGTAGGATGAAAGCCGCAGGAAAGCGCCTTGGCAGCAGAAAATAGCTGGGTTACGGATTGCACCCGGACGACCCCTGCCCGCCGCACTGCGGCATCAAAAGCATCATCCGAACCCACCAAAGAAGCAGTATGGGACATAGCCGCTTTAGAGCCGGCTGCATGACGCCCTACCTTGACCAGGATCACCGGCTTGATGCGCGCGGCAGCCCGGATCGAACTCATAAAACTGCGCGCGTTGCGAATGCCTTCAATATACAGCAGGATGCTTTGGGTTTTTACATCCGATACCAGATAGTCGAGAATTTCGCCAAAATCCACATCCACCGATGAGCCCATGGATACAACGCTGGAAAAACCTACATTATTGGTTTTAGCCCAATCCAGAATGGCAGTGCACAAGGCACCGGATTGTGACACAAAAGCGAGGTCGCCAACATTGGCGCTACCTTTGTTAAAGGTGGCATTGAGTCCAATGTCAGGCCGCATCACACCTAGACAGTTTGGGCCAATCAGGCGGATATTGTAACGCTGGGCATTATCCAGCACAGCCCTTTCCAGCGCCTTGCCTGCTGCCCCTGTTTCACCAAAACCGGCCGTAATGATAACGGCAGCTTTTACTTTATGTTTGCCGCATTCGTCAATAATGTTTGGCACTGTTTCTGGGGGCGTGGCAATCACCGCCAGTTCAACCGGCTCATTGATTTGGGAGATTGAACAATACGCCTTGCACCCTTGGACTTCGGGGTTTTTCGGATTGATTGCAAACAAAGCGCCTTGAAAACCACTTTGCAGCATGTTTTGAAACACAATTTGACCAACGGAATCAATGCGGTCACTTGCACCAAATACTGCAACAGATTTGGGTGAAAAAAGCGGCTTGAGGTAGTGCTGGCCCATGTTTATAAATCTCCAAAAATAAACTATATCATAGTACCGAATTTAAGAATTTATCTGCAAAGTATTATTGCTTACGATAACGGCGAGAGGTTCTAAGCTAAGGATTTTCTGAATTTAACAGAATAACTTCTATTTCTTCAGTGATTTCTTCCTGGCGATACATTTGCAATTTTCGGTTCAGGTTAACCGTATCATCATCCAGATGCTTCACCGCACCCTCCAAATGCTGCAAACGGCTGTGATTCTCGGCCATCAGCGAGATGTAAAAAATTTCATGCAACACTGCAAACAAGTAATGGTGTATTAAATCTGAATAAAATTCGTCCGCATCGAGATTGAGTAGCGGCGGGTGTCCGTAGTGGGGCTTTTTTTGTTGTGGCGACGGGAAAGGCGGCAGTATTTGCCGTTGGTTGATGCGGTTGGACACATTGTCGTGGTAAACAGCCGTCAGCCGGATTTCTGGTCGGCTCGCGGCGATAGGGCTGTCTGTTTCCGCCAAAGCGTTAATTGTATTGATGAGCCGATTAAGAACATCCGGCACCTCTTCGGCGACACTGGCCCCTGCAATTACCGTATTGACTGGCAGGTTTGGTGGCAGCCGGGTTCCAAGCCTGCCACCGATAACTATAATGCCGGCATAAGTTCGGGTGCTAATGGCATTCATCAGGCTTTCATTAAAATCACCACAAAACCCGCGTTCACTGCCCACCAGAATACCAATATGCGTGGCGTAATCATCTTCAAATAGGCGGGGGTAAAAATCCAGGAAGTCCATAGCCGCATCTTCAATATTAGCGACGGCCTGACCCTGCATGGTTTGATAACGGGCCAGTTTATGGATTTCCATCAAGGCCATATTTTTCATGGAATTTAATATGGCCCGTATCTCCTGCATCTGGGTAATATGCAACTGCAAATCATGGCTTTGGCTCATGACGGTTGCTGGCTCTCTGTTATCCAGCTGCTGATGGCTTGTTGCCACTGTTCAAGGCTACTGTCCAATGACAGCGATGTGCTTTCAACGCCTTGTTCAATCTTTGCCAGACAGCCCATAATTTCGGCAACTTTCAGCGTATTGAAAAAACCGTTGTTAAAAGCAGTCAACCAGGCCAATTGAAACAGGCTGCTGAGTGGCTTAAGCCTGTCCTGCTTGAGTATTTCACGTAACAACCGTCCCCGTTTGATCCTCGCCTCCATAGACGCTTCCAGGCGTTGGCCAAACCGGGTAAAGGCTTCCAGTTCCAGAAACTGTAGATAATCGAGTTTCATTTGTCCCGCCTGATCGCGAATGTTTGAGTGCTGGGCCTTGCCGCCTATCCGTGAGACCGATTTGGCGATGTCGATAGCCGGACGAAACCCTGAATTAAACAGGTCAACGTCAAGATAGATTTGGCCATCGGTGATTGAGATCAGGTTGGTTGGAATATAGGCGGCAATTTCACCCTGTTTGGTTTCAACAATAGGCAGAGCGGTCATGGTGCCGCCGCCATTATCGGCATTCAGGCTGGTTGAACGTTCCAAAAGGCGGGAATGGACAAAGAAAATATCCCCCGGAAAGGCTTCCCGCCCCGGTGGGCGACGCAACAATAAAGATAGTTCACGATAAGTCCGGGCATGGGTAGAGAGGTCATCGTAAATAATCAGGGTATCGCGTCCCTGCGCCATCCAGTATTCAGCCAACGCACACCCGGCAAACGGGGCAATGTATTGTAAACCCGCAAGCGTACTGGCTTCAGCGACGACACACGCGGTGTAATCAAGCGCACTGTGATTTCTCAGTGTTTCTATGGTGCTGACGACGGCAGAACGTTTTTGTCCGATAAGCACATAGATACAAATGACATCCTTGTCTTTTTGATTAATGACCGTGTCGATAGCGATTGAAGACCGGCCCAGCCCTTCATCACCAATAATTAATTGCCGCTGTCCTTTGCCTATTGGAATCAGGGTGTCGATAATTTTAATGCCGGTGTATAAAGGCTTATGGACGAAATCCCTTTCAATGATGGCCGGCGTGGCTTTCTCAAGATGTCCTCTCCCGACAGCGGATGGCCGGGCACGCCCATCCAATGGCGTGCCAAGTGGATCAACAACCCGGCCTAGAAATTCGTCTCCCACCGGTATGCTTAAGGGATGGCGTGCATGATGAACGGTGGTGCCGGCCGTCAGGTTTTCGGTTTCATACAGTAAAATAGCCCCAATACGGTCACGGTTCAGGTCAAACACCATACCTTGGCTGCCGTCGGCAAACATCAGAATATCTTCAATGGCCGCTGAGGGTAAGCCCTTAATCCAGGTAATGCCATCGCCAACCGAGACGACGGTCCCCTGTTCGATGACCCGTAATCCTGGCTGAAAGCGGGATATCCAATCCGCCTGTTTTTTCAGGAGGCTTTTAGGCTTGTTCGGACTCATAATCGATCTCTGTCAAGCCGGTTAATTCATGTTTCAAATCAGCATGCAAAACCCAGGAGCCAATATCGATACAAACACCGGCGATCAAGGCACTATCTTGGTGGTATTCAAAATTAACAGCCCTGTTAATTAAGATTCCCAGTTTTTGCTCCAATTTCTGTTGCAGGTCAATTGCGAGTGGATAAGCGCTAGTCACTTTAATGGCCATCGTTTTTTTATGCTCGAGCATTTGCAGGTTAAGTTTGCAAGCTTCCGGCAAGACTTCCAACTGGTTGATCAGCATTGTAACCAGGCGCGTTTCCAGTTCCGGCCCTGCGGCTTGCTCCAGCAATAATCCTGCAAAGCGCGCGCCGTTTTGTAAGGCCTGTTTTTCGGCTTGTTGCTGAAATTTCTCTTGTTGCCGGGTTAGGGTTACTTTAGCTTTTTGACGTTCCTGTTCAAGCTCCAGGTGGAGTTTTTCCAGTTGTGCGCTTCTTTCAACTTCGATTTGCTGGCGAAATTCCACAAGCGCCACATTTTTCTCCTGTTCCCAAAGC
>SBAV01000034.1 GCA_005239965.1 Methylobacter tundripaludum | reverse complement strand
ACTTGTCGGTGGAGTGGGTTGGCGAACTGACCAGCCGCGGGTGGTCTGCGGTCCACTGGTCCACGGTCGGCAATCCTTCCGGAACGGCAGCAACCGCCAGGGAAATGGCCGACATCAACATTTCCGGTAACGGACGGCCACGCAACAGGCCAACAAAGAATACCAGCACGCAGATCCCCGAACTGAGCAGGGCCAACTGTACGCCCATCTCATCGATTTGTTTTTGCATTGGCGTTACGGGTGTTTTTGTGGTTCCCACCAAATCCTGAATTTTGCCGATTTCGGTATGCCGGCCAGTGGCGACGACGATTGCCCGTCCATTCCCTCCGGTCGCTGTCGTTCCCATATAAACCATATTTTGCCGGTCGCCCAACGCTGTGTCTTCTTCGCCCAGGTAGTCGGCGTTTTTGCTGACAGGAAGGCTCTCACCGGTTAGCGGCGATTCGTCTATGGTTAAACGATGGCTGGCCAATAAACGGGCATCGGCCGGAATATAAGAGCCTGGCGACAAAACCAGGAGATCGCCTAACGCAACTTCCGGCATTGAAACTTGCTGTTTTTTTCCGCCCCGGATGACTATCGTGGTGTCGGGAGCCAGTTGCCCCAGGGCATTAATGGTTTTTTCCGCCGATTTTTCTGTGACGAAACCAATAACCGAATTGACCAGGACAACGGTCACTATGACGACCGCATCCGCAGCGCCTCCGGTTGCCAATGAGACAACAGCGGAGACACCGAGCATTGCCACCGGAGCGGACACAAATTGCTCAAGAAACATTTGCAGCGAGGAGCGTCCGACCTGCTCGGATAACAAGTTAGCCCCGTACTGCGCCAGCCTTTGCGCCGCCGCCTCTTGAGTCAGACCTTCTTCGTCGCTTCCTTGCAGAAAATTGATGACCCGGATGCCTGTAAGCGTATGCCATATTTGCAGTGGCTGAGCTTGATATTCCGAGACTACAGGTTTTCTCCGCGCTTTTTTGGGTTTTTCAGGTATTCGCTCTATTACCTTTTTCGGTGGACGATCAATACTTTCGGTATGACGGATAATGGGGCAGCCCAATTCCACTTCGAGCAATTGGGCGATACTGGCAGGCATTTCCCGAGTATCTGGAGGCGCTGTATATTCAATTAGCAGATTACCCGTTAGGGTATTGGCACGCACAAGCCTAATTTCATCAAGAACTGTTAATCGGGATTCCAGGTTCGCACGCAATCGATCGTTCCGATATAAACCGGGCACCTTGATGCGTGTTCGTCCCGGAATCCGGTCATGAACAATCAGCAGATAATGTTGCAGTTTGCTATCTTGCGTAGCGAAGTCCGTCATCGTTGTCATTCAATAATAAACCTTATAAAAACTATCTCATGCGCTTAATTATGCCGTTTGACCGTTGATAAACATAAAGTAGAATTTATCAAAACAAGTAATAATAACACCCAACTGATTCATCCCATCATTTTCAATATACGTTGCTTAGAACGCAAAAACAAACCAATGATGGCAAGACTGGCCATAAGTGTAAATTTTTTATTTCCATCTTAGTGTATATTTTGGACGAATATACACAGTACGCTAAGTTACACGCCATTTATCCTTGAGCACTCACTTTTTTGATTTATGAAACATCTCAACCTATTGCTTATTTTCATACCTGTTAGCTTGGCATTTGACTATTTCAATGCCGACGCTCCGCTGATATTTACCGCTGCCTGTTTAGCGATTGTTCCGCTCGCGGTCTTGATCAGCGATGCGACCGAACAAATCTCTATTTATACTGGTTCCAAAATCGGCGGCCTGCTCAATGCCACGATGGGCAATATTCCCGAATTGTTTATCGGCCTGTTTGCTGTTAAAGCCGGGTTATACAAACTGATGCTGGCCAGCATGGCGGGTTCCATTATCGGCAACCTCATGTTTGTGTTGGGCATGAGTATTTTATGTGGCGGCATCATTTATTCCACGCAAACATTCGATAAAGCCGTAGCGCGTAGCAATTTTTCTTTGCTGTGTTTCGCTGCCATTAGTTTAATCGTTCCGCTAGCGTTTAAGCTAACCCATGTTGGCAGCGCCCGGCTCGATCACGCCCTTATTGTCATCAGCTTTACAATTGCCCTGATTTTGTTGACCATCTATATTACGGTATTGATATTTTCATTGCTTCAGCAACGTAATCTATTCTTGGGACACGACCACAACAACAATGACAACGGCAAGCAGAGCAAATGGTCGCTGAGCTTTGCTATCGGTGTATTAGCGATAACGATTTTTTTTGTCGCGCTGGAAAGCGAATTGCTTATTACAAAAGTAAAAAGCGTGATTACTGTCCTCAATCTACCCGAGATTTTTATCGGTATCATTATTATTCCGGTATTGGGCAATGTCGCCGAACATGCCTCGGCAATACTGATGGCTATGCGCAATAAAGTGGATATTAGTCTTGAAATCGCGATTGGCTCCAGCGTGCAAATTGCTATGCTCGTGACGCCGATATTGGTTTTATACAGTTTTACCTTAGCCAGTCCGTTGATTTACGTTTATGATCCGTTTGAAGTGGTTGCCGTCATTACCGCGATATTTTTATCACTCTATGTGGTTCAGGATGGCAAAACATTTTGGCTGGAAGGTGCGTTATTGGTTTTTACTTATATCATTTTTTGTGTGATGTTTTTTTATGATGAATGATCAAAATTGCCCGCAGTTTACGTGGTCGGACCAGGCCGGTTTCAATGATGTGTTAATCAACATCCCAAAATTACCAGGGGATCGGGGAAATCCAGGGCAAGCGCATATAATTTTCACGCTGCACATAAAATTTTTTCTCTAAAAAAGTCATCCAATCCAGGGTGGATTCAACTGGTGCATTAAGCCGAATTGCAGAGCGTTATGAGGCGGGTTATTTGAGCGATGAAGATTACGCCGATGAACTCCAGCATTTGCTTGAGCGTTATAAACGCTTGCGCGGTGAGGTGGTTGATATTGTTAATGAGCGGGGCGCTAACGTTAGGAGCGCGTTTCGTCCAACTCAACACCGTTAATTTTAAAGGGGGGTGATTATGAATACTGAAAAGAATAATTTGCGGGCGCGTGCTGCATTGTTGTTTGTGGCAGAAGAGCGTTGTCAAGATTTGGTGGGGCGGGCTTTGTTGCAAGGGGATTGTGGCGTGGTGGAAGTTACGGGACAGCCGAACCAGGCCAATAAACTGGATGCCTTGGCTTTGGGTAGCGACCAGGGTATTTTGGCGGTGCATAGCCATTTGCAACAAGCCAGGAGTCGTGCGGCGTATTTGCAAGCTAAAGACGGCCAGTTGGCTGCTTTAAATCAGTTGATTTATGGTGATGACGAAAGCCGTGGGGTCAATACCGATATTATTGAAGGTGAAATTATTGGTGAGCCACCTGGCACTTAAGCTATCAAATACCACAGTCATGACAGTGAATAATTTTGTCAAATTAAACTAACGATAGCGGTCATTATAGATACAAAATAAATTGGCAAATTTGTCACAAATGTCAGATTATAAAAATTATTGTATAAAAGAAGCGTTCCTCAAAGAACCTCTATTGCCTATTGAATAAGGTGGGATGTGATTTGGGAACGCTCACTATCATATTTTCCGAGGTAATAAACATGAAAGCAAAATTAATTTCTCTAATGCTGTGCAGTGTTGCGCCTGTTTGCCAAGCGGCAACATGGCAAGCGAATCCTAACAATGTTGATATGGTGCTTGTGTCGGCAAGGGCGGGTGATACTATTCAGTTAGCTGCCGGTATTTACACTGGCAAGTATTTTTTGATTAACAAACCTCTAAAATTGAATGGGGCGGGTAAGGCCAAAACGATTATAAAAAGCGGTTTTCGTGCCTGGGCGGGAGCTGGGCCTACGGGTATTATGGTCAATAATACCGGCGGGGTGACTATCAGCAATTTGGCGGTCAGTGATGTTTCAACCGCTGCCGATGAGCCTTATTTTGGTATTTATGTGAGTGTCAGTTCTTCGCTCTCTAATATTGTTATTGATAATGTTGATGTCGGTAATATCAAATGGACTGGCAACTGGACTAACGGGAAGACGGGTAATGGCATTGGTGTTAAGGTGTGGGCGGGCAGTGCCACTAACCGTTTGGACAAGTTGACCATTAAAAACGCTGTTGTACATGATTCGAAACTGGGTTCAGGCGAGGCTATTTCATTAGGTGGGGCGATTACTAATTTTAGTGTGGATCATAATACTGTGCGGGATGTTGACAATATCGGGATAGATGCCGCCGGAGGGTATAGTTGGTTTGCCGGTAGGCCGGAAAATGGCTTGATATTTTACAATACGGTAGCCAGGGTTAATACACAAAATAATCCGGCTTATGGTGGTTCTAAGTCTGCCGCTGGTATTTATGTGGATGGTGGCAAAAGTATCAATGTAAAATGGAATTTGGTGAAAGCATGTAATTTTGGTATCTCGATCTCGGCAGAAAATAAAAACGGCACTAATTCTACTTTGTTAAATCAACATCGCCCTATCATGTTGAAAAAACCAATTGATTTTTAAACGCATAATCAATCGATGCTTGCCTCCTCCTGTGT
>SBAV01000387.1 GCA_005239965.1 Methylobacter tundripaludum | reverse complement strand
CCCTAAAATACGGATGGCAATCAGGATCAAGCTGGTTGCAAAACAGATCGTCAATATACGGCGTGGCAAATTCGCCGGGCGGTAAACTGATGCAATGGATGACGATGAGGGAAATATCCGACGATCCGGCGCGCTCGTCAAAATTGGGTGAAGGCGTGTGCGTGGCAGGCGTTAGCCAGTGTTGATCTATGTTCATGGTGACACAAGGCAGCGTAAAAAATAAAATTGCGGATTAGAAGTTGCGATAAAATTGATTTCTATCTTATCAGCATCTATATACCTGTAGTCTATCAATGGATAAAAGCTATACTTTTCATCAGCTATAATCATAACCCAATAAACCCAGGTACAAGCAGGTTTGTGCCCTGCTAGCACCTGTCAACAGCATCACTCTAGTCAAGAATAAAAAGGAACAACTGTGACAGCCACCGTACATAAACATTTTTTTAATATCGCGATAGTTGCCTTGCTTGCAGGGTGCGCCAGTGAACCTGTCGATTACAGTAACTATCCCAGTCCGGTCAATACCTCGCAATCGGCACCTCAAAACCCTTACATCAAAATTCAACCCAAACGGTCGCCTCCAACTACCTACCGCCGTTATTCAAATTCCGACAGCTATTCGGATTATTCGTCAAACGGTTATTATGTAAACAATTATGCTGTGCAAGATTTTATCCGATACATGGCTAATAAACATGGTTTTTCAGAATCGTATTTAAACGGCCTGTTTTCCAGGGCACATCGCCTGGATTCGGTAATTCGCTTAGAAAGCCCCGCACCTACGGGCCCAACTAAACCACGCTTGGGCAGTTGGACGCGCTACCGCAACAAGTTTTTGACCGCCGACCATATCCGCCACGGCGTAGAATTCTGGCATGAAAATGCAGCGGCTATCCAGCAAGCCAGCCAAACTTATGGGGTTGACCCAGAATATATAGTCGGTATCATTGGCGTTGAGACTTACTTCGGCAGAAACATTGGTAAAACCTGTGTGTTTGATGCCTTAACCACCTTATCATTCGATACCTACCGGCGTTCTAAATATTTTATGTCGGAACTTGAACATTTTTTACTGATGACGCGTGAAGAAGATTATGACCCACACGAACCGGTCGGTTCATGGGCAGGGGCAATGGGCTTGGGCCAGTTTATGCCCAGTAGTTTTCGAAAGCTGGCCGTCGATTTCGACCACAATGGCCGGCGCGACTTATGGCACGCCAAAGATGCCATCGGCAGCGTGGCGCATTATTTTTCCAGGAACGGCTGGCAGTACAGAAGCCCTGTAACACAACCGGCTGACGATCCTTATGGCTCTTCGGTCATTGAGTTAAGCACGTATGAAGGCAATGAATACTGGCGTGTTCATCATAACTTTAAAGTCATTAAGCGCTACAACAACAGTAACAAATACGCAATGGCGGTACATCAACTGGCACAAGCCATTAAACAGCAGTATTAGTTCGGGTTAAGAGGGTGCCCCCGTGGGTTTTCTATAGCTTCAGCAGTAACTGAATCTGCACACATTGAGAAAGATCCGATGAAAGAAACCGCTTCGCCAATGTACAAACTGATGATGAACCCGAAAAAAGTTGTCGATGTCAAGGCTTTTCTGGAAGAAGATATCGGCACGGGTGACATAACGGCAGCGATTATTCCTGAATCCACATTGGCCAGTGCCGAAGTCGTCACCCGTGAGGACATGGTGTTGTGTGGGCAACTGTGGTTTGATGAAGTTTTCAAAACATTAGACCCCGATGTCAACATTAACTGGCTGGCCGCAGAAGGCGCTTTGGTCACTGAAGGTACGCTGCTGTGTACATTGCAAGGCTCTGCACGCGCCCTGTTGACAGGTGAACGCACCGCGCTGAATTTGCTGCAAACCTTGTCTGCTACTGCAACCGTGTCCCGGCAATATGCCGATGCGGTGGCAGGAAGCGGTTGCAAAATCCTGGATACCCGCAAGACCATTCCCGGTTTAAGGGATGCCCAGAAATATGCCGTAGCTTGCGGCGGCTGTTATAACCACCGTATAGGTCTGTACGATGGTGTTTTGATTAAGGAAAATCATATTATCGCGGCAGGTTCTATCGCCAAGGCGGTGCAGATTGCCCGCGCACAAACCACTGCAACCGTGGAAGTGGAAGTGGAATCCCTGCAAGAATTACTGGAAGCAATCATCGCCAAGCCTGACCGTATCATGCTCGACAACTTCAGCCTTGCTGACTTAAAAGCAGCGGCAAAGCTAAACGCCGGTGCTGTGGAGTTGGAAGCTTCCGGCAACATTGGCCTGGTGAATTTACGCGCCGTTGCCAAAACCGGCATTGATTATATTTCCATTGGTGCGCTAACCAAAAATATCAATGCCATTGATTTGTCCATGCGTATTACCCTGGTGCATTGATGATCGAGAACCCAAGCGCGTTATGCCGATATCTCAGTCACGGCGTTTATGTGATCGGCGTGGCGGCGGGTGAGCGTCGGAATGCCTTTACTGCGGCCTGGGTTATGCAAGTGTCTTTTAATCCTTTGATGCTGGCTATCAGCATTAATCCTGCGCATTATTCTTATCAGCTGTTGCATAGAGGGGCTGTTTGTACGGTCAATGTTCTAGGACAGCATCAATATGGCATTGCCGAACATTTTGGCCGTTCAGGATTAACCGACAAAATGTCTGGCTTTAACTGGAGAACCGATAGAACCGGTGCGCCGATTTTATCGGAGAGCTTGGCTTATTTTGATTGCCAAGTGGCTCATTACACGGATGCCGGCGACCATAAGATTGCGGTTTGCAAGGTGGTGGCTACGGGGCGATTGCATGAGGGTATGCCTTTGTTATACAGTCAAACGGGCAATATGGATGGCAGTGATAAACTTTATCGGGGTGATACTTGAAATTTTATCCCATTGTAAAGACGCAAGATTTTGCGTCTTTACAAGGAATTCTGTAACTGGGATCATTTCAGTGGCGACCGATAAGCCCGTCTTTTCTCACTGGAATTATTCTTGCTTATCGTTGATTAAATCGTAAGTAATGTCTGGATTGAAGCCCATGGGCCAGTAAATTGGAGCGAAGGGTGGCCAAAATAGTGACACAACGCGGAATTTAGTGCGCAATCTACCTTCTTTGAGGACTTGCCCATTTTGTTCCAGTTTGTAAGGGATGCCACCATTCGGCGGAATACCCGCTGCTGTCCAGAAAAACGGCTTGGTCGTTACATCGCCGTTGGCCTTGATGTCAACCGGTTGTGGCCTTTTGTAGATGTACAGACTGGAGCCTTCAGGTACCTTGAAATGGCCGGTTGTTGTACAACCCACCATCAGCAATAATGCCAACACGATATACAGTTTTTTCATTGTTATTATCCTCATTGTGTTACACGTTTAAAAATTAAAGCCGTATTTATACCACCAAAAGCAAAATTGTTACTCATTACGTGGTCACAATTTAAGGTGCGAATATCGCCTTTTATATAATCCAGCTGCGCACAGGCCGGATCAATGTTTTCAAGATTGGCCGTAGCATGAAACCAGCCTTCATTCATCATGTTGATAGCTACCCAGGCCTCCAGCGCACCACATGCCCCCAGGGTATGGCCGGTAAAGCTTTTCAGCGAACTGATCGGGGTACGGGCACCGAACATGGCCGCAGTAGCATGACTCTCTGCGACATCACCCTGCTCAGTCGCCGTGCCGTGGGCACTGATATAACCGATAGCAGACGCTTCCAGATGGGCATCCTGTAAAGCCAGACGCATCGCGGTTTGCATACTGTTGCTGTCCGGCTGGGTGACATGCAGTCCGTCCGAATTGGTGCCAAAACCGACGAGTTCGGCATAAATACGGACACCACGCGCCAGCGCATGGTCGCGTTCTTCAAGAATCAGCGTTCCTGCGCCTTCACCTATCACCAGACCGTCCCGGTCACGGTCAAATGGTCTTGGGCTTTTGTCCGGCGATTCGTTACGGGTACTGGTTGCAAACAGCGTGTCGAACACGGCGGCTTCGGATGCGCAAAGCTCGTCAGCGCCGCCGGCTACCATCAGTTTCTGGTAACCGTGTTTGATGGCTTCATAAGCATAGCCTATTCCCTGGCTGCTCGATGTACAGGCGCTGGATGTCGTATAGACCCGGCCGTTAATGCCGAAAAAAATCCCGATATTAACCGCTGCCGTATGCGCCATCATTCTGATATAAGATGTGGCATTAAGGCCATTGACGGTATGGTTGAGCAACATATTGCCGAACTCCGCCAGCGCCTCATAACTGCCAGCGGAGCTCCCGTAGGCTATACCCATTTGTCCGCTGTTAAGAATCGGATCGTTCAATAAACCGGCATCGATAAGCGCCAGTTCCGTCGCATAAGTTGCCATTAATGCGATGCGCCCCATGCTCCGCGTTTGTTTTCTGGAATAATGTTCAGGTTTATTAAAATTGGCAGGTGCGCCTAAACGGGTATTCAGGCCGCTGTATTTATCCCATTCCGGCATAGTTTGAATGCCGGTAGATTGCGATTTAAGCCTTGCTGCAACCTGTTGCCAGTCATTGCCTATTGGCGAAATGCCGGCCATTCCGGTGACGACCACGCGTTTCAACATAAGCCCCCATTGACTGATATGACTTGCCGGGTGATGTAAGCCGCATCTTCCGACATTAAAAAGGCGACTGCAGCGGCAACCTCCTTGGGATCACCTATTCTACGGGCCGGTATCATTTTTTTGATTTCATCCAGAGGCAGCTCATCGAGCATATCGGTTGCAATTAAACCCGGCGCCACACAATTGACGGTAATGTCACGCTTTGCCAGCTCCAAAGCTAATGCTTTAGTTGCGCCTATAATACCCGCTTTTGCAGCGCTGTAATTAACCTGGCCGCGATTGCCCATAATGCCGGAAACCGATGCCAAGGTGACAATACGCCCAGGTTTGCGTCGTCTGATCATCGGCAGGATGACCGGTTGCAAGACATTATAGAAGCTGTCAAGATTGGTGTGTATCACAGTGTCCCATTCTTCACCCGTCAGCGCAGGGAAGGCATTGTCGGCGGTAATGCCGGCATTGCAAACCACGCCGTAATAAGCGCCGTGCAGCTCCATGTCCTGGTTGAGTTGTTCGGCACATTGCCCACGGTCGGCAATGTCGAACTGCAATAGCCGGGCCGTTGAGCCCAGTTGTTCAATTTCGGCCATCACTTCTTCTGCTTGCGCTTTCCGGTTACGGCAGTGCAATACCACATCATAGCCCAGTTTAGCGAGGTATATTGCGATGGCTTTGCCTATGCCGCGACTGGAACCGGTAACTAAAATCGTTTTCTTCATGATCTGGTTTCTAGCTTGCTTTCTATTGGCGGTTGATAAACATTCAAGTTGGCGTTGATTTCAACCCCGTCTCCACGAAGTTTGCAATCAAAAACGCCCAGTTTATCGTCCTGTATTATATTTTTCACTTGTATGGTCAGTGCTGTGCCAACGGCAAAGCTGGCGACATTACTCGTATAACTGCGTGTTCCGAGTAAAAAACCCAGTTTTATTGGTTCTCCTGCCAACTTCGATTTGATGCCTGCATAGGCGGCTATTGCCTGCGCCATATATTCAATGCCTGCCCACGCAGGTACGGTTTTGTCATTGCCCAGCAAGTTGTCACCACGGACAACCAGTTCGGCAGACAGCGTGTATTCGTCGAAGTCAATAATCCTATCCAGCAATACCATACTGCCACTGTGCGGGATAAGTGCTGTAATATCAGTACAATCTATCAAGCTAAAGTTCCTCGGAATTTGTTCAATATCTGCCGGCTCCGCTCTATTATAGCCTCGGTTCGACGTAAGCTTTATTCAAGCAATGGTATAGAGAACGCAGCTAATAAAGTGACATTAATTGCATTGATCAATGTCTCAGAGCCTTGTGTAAGGCTTAATATGTCCTTTTATTAGTGGAGTCCTCT
>SBAV01000508.1 GCA_005239965.1 Methylobacter tundripaludum | reverse complement strand
TTTGTATGCTTTGTCGGTATTCACTGTAAGCCTTATGTAAATGTGTGGCGTTACAGTTTAAATAATTATTTTGGTTAGTGGGGTGCGGAATGTCGGGTAAACTATCCCCACTGTTACTGGCTTACTCAAGGAGAACTCAATGAGGATTACTTTACCTCAGCTTAATGCACTCATCACCGGTATTGTTCTGACTGGCTTTACATGCAGCAGCTTTGCGAAGGAAAAATTTAAAGTCTGCGCCGATCCTCTCAACCCGCCCTACTCTAGCAAAAAACAAGACGGCTTTGAAAATAAAATCGCAGCCCTTTTTGCCAAAGATTTGGGACAATCCTTAGAATACACCTGGCTACCACAGAGAATTGGTTTTATCCGCAATACCTTAAACGCACCCGATGATGACAAGATTATCGATTCCAAAGATTTCAAGTGCGATGTGGTCATGGGCTTGCCAACAGGTTATGACATGGCTTTGACTACCGAACCCTACTACCAGTCAACCTACGTGCTTTTAATCGCCAAAGGACGCGGCTATGATGACATTACTCGGGATGCCGCCCAACTGACCCATCTTCCCCCAGAAAAGCAGGAAACGCTAAAAATCGCCATGTTCGACAAGGGGCCTGGTACAACGTGGCTGCAACAAAGTGGCCTGTTGGCTCAAGGCATCCCTTACCAAAGTATGCCGGGTGATGAAAGCAGCAATGTCGCCATGCAAATCGACCAGGATCTGAAAGCCAAAAAAATCGACATGGTTATTCTTTGGGGACCGATGGCGGGCTATGTCATCTCACAAAGCCCGAAGAATACCTACAACGTAATTCCAATGATATCAACGACCAAACTAAAGTTTGATTTTCCGATGTCGATGGGGGTGCGTAGAAATGATGAAGAAAAAAAAGCCTTGTTGAATAAGCTTATCGCCAAACATCAAAAAGAAATCCAGGCGATTATGGCAGCGTATAATATTCCATTGTTGCCAATTTCGAAAAATGCCGCACCCAAGGATGATGATTAAGCACGGGTAGAAAAATCGAGACGCAAAATCTTGCGTCTCGACGGATACACAGTCTCTGAGTTATGCCCTGCGATTAAACAACCCTATCAAGTGCCGTAATCTGGCCACACGTTCTGGCAACAATTGCTGCCACTGGAAGCGCCAGTGCCAATTACCTTCGGTTGTGCCTGGGGTATTCATACGGTGTTCAGAACCCAGTTCCAGAATGTCCTGCATAGGAATAATGGCCAAATTGGCAACCGAACCCAAGGCGGCATGTATTAACGCGCAATGCAAGGGTGCCTGCGGATTGTCCAGATAATCGTAAATGTAGCGGCGTTCGTCATCATTGAGGGTCTCAACCCAACCTATCGTCGTATCATTGTCATGCGTTCCGGTATACACCACGCTGTTTTTCTCATGGCGATGCGGCAAATAAGGGTTATTTGCACCACCACCAAAAGCAAACTGCAATATCTTCATGCCGGGCAGGTTAAATTCGTCCCTTAATGCTTCGACTTCAGGTGTAATAATGCCCAGGTCTTCAGCCACTAAAGCAATGTGGCCAAACTTGGCGGTAATGGCGTTCAGCAACATTTTACCAGGCGCTGTTACCCATTCACCATGAATCGCAGTCGGTTCATGGGCCGGTATTTCCCAAGCGGCTTCAAGGCCACGAAAATGGTCAATACGCAGCACATCGAACTGTTCCAGTTGGGTTTGCATTCTATCCAGCCACCAGGCAAAACCGGTTTCCTGCAAATACTCCCAGTTATAGTGCGGATTGCCCCAGCGCTGGCCGGTTTCAGAAAAATAATCCGGCGGCACTCCCGCCACTACCAGCATTTCACCAGAATCATCCAGCTTGAACACTTTCCGGTTCGCCCAGACATCAGCGCTGTCATAAGAGACAAAAATCGGAATGTCGCCAAATAAATGTACGCCTTTTTGTTCGGCATAGGCTTTTAGTTCCAGCCATTGCGTGAAAAAGACGTATTGCTGAAACTTGAAAGCATCGATCTGAATTTTAAATTCACGGCGTGTCTCACTAAGTGCTTTGGCTTGCCGTTCCTTTAAGGGCGCTGGCCATTGATTCCAACATTGTTGCCTAAATTCATCCCTAAGTGCCATAAACAATGCGAAATCATCCAGCCAAAAAGCCTTATCCTGACAAAATTGCTTAAACGCTTTTTTCTGTTGCGGCGTAGCCCGTTCCAAAAAGCCGTAGAACGCTTCGGTTAACAGATAGCCCTTGTCGTTTTCTGAAGCATTAGAGTCGCCGGTATCAGCATCCTCCGATTTAACTAACCAGCCTTGTTTGACCAGCCACTCCAGATTAATTAAACTGGGATTACCGGCATGTGCTGACAAACATTGATAAGGCGAACCATCAGAATGGGTAATGCCAAGGGGTAATGTCTGCCATACCGTAACGCCGGTATCGTGTAAAAAATTGATAAAATTATAAGCTTCCTGCCCCAAATCGCCGGAGGAGCCCTCCCCCGGCAACGACGTTATATGCAGCAATACGCCAGCACGGCGTTTGTTTAAGATATCATTCATTTTTTCCAATTTTTCCAAATTCCCTGGTTACAAACATCCAACGTCGCATTTAACTTTCGGCATTTTTGCATACTAACTGATGTTACGCAGTCCGTAATTTTTGTAATTCAGCATAGGCTATCTGGTTTGCTTTTATGAACAGCTTTGTTCGTAGCGCAAAATGGTTGGC
>SBAV01000161.1 GCA_005239965.1 Methylobacter tundripaludum | reverse complement strand
GCTGCGTTGCGTTCCCTGATTGAAATAGCAAAGCGTTCCACTAACTTGACCCTTAAAGTAGATTCATCGGTAAACAATCCTCCATTGCTTTAAGGTACTAAATCAGACACCGTGTGCATCACTAAAAAATCACCAGGTCAGTATGGTAGGTTGGGTTGGTGCTGTTCCAACCCAACATTTAATTGGGCAATGGTGTTGGGTTGCCAAACAGCAGGCAACCCAACCTACGCGGCTAAATTACCTTACGCGTTAAAGGATTTCGCCAATATCTTGCCGCCCCAAGATGTTAATAATTTCTACGCAGTCATCCACAATCCGGTAGTAAATGCTATCTATTCCACAGACGCTGCGCCTGTAACCTTCTCGAATATAGTCAACAGACTGATATAAAAAGGGGTTTTCCGCTATTTGCTCAAAGCGATCAAAAAGGGCATCGTAGTATTTATCGGCCTGGGCTTCGCCATATTCTCGAAATCCCCGCTGGTAGATGCGTCTAAGGTCTTCTTTTGCGGCCTCGGTGATTTTATAGTTCGCCATTACGCCGTAGCTCTGCCTTAAATTCTGCGCGGATTTCCTCACGGGTTTGGTTAGTAAAGCCGCTTTTTTCGGATGCCATCAGTTTGGCGCGTATCAGTTCAATCTCGCTTTGTTGTGCCCGTGCCTTTCTTATCAAGTCGTTTACAATCTCGCTTTTGCTGGCATATTCCTCGCGCTCAAGCAGATTGTTCAACCATTGATCGTTAGGTGCAGAAAAAGAAATGCTTTGTCGTGTCATTATACCCTCCGTTTTAGGTGCGTTTTTGGTGCAATTTTACACCAAAAACGCACCTAAGAAAGGTAAAAAATAGAAATCATGCAGTAGGGTGGGCACAAACCAACCTGTGCCCACCCTGGGAAATGCTATTGTGCAGCTTCCACCGCTTTAATGGCTTCTTCTACTTTGGCTTTTTCTTCAGGGGATGCCGATGCGGTCTCTGCTCTAATCTGTGCTGCCACCTCTGCTTCTATCTGTGCTTGCTCTTCCGGCGTTAGCGCAGGTGCTGCTTCTTCAGCAGCGGCCAGCCCAGTGTTTAAAAGCATAACCGCAAACAGGGTGGTTAAAATTTTTGCGTATTTCATAAATATTTCCTCTGGTTAAAAAATTGATAATGATATATTGCTATTTTCTATCTACTTAGGGTGAAAATCGTACATTTTTTGTATCATTCAGTCGGCAGGTAGGCATGTATCCACCTACCTTGATCAGCTAGAGGATCAAACCACTCGATTTCACCGAGATCGAGGTCGTAGCGTGCGCCAATAACGAAAGTTTTCTGCTCGCGGATCACTTCGTTGTCCCGAAGCGAGTTAACGTTGGCTATGATGTTAAAACGAACAGCTTCATCGAGACGTTGTTTATATTTTTCGTCAGTTTCTGGCTGGAAAGTGGGCTTGGTATTTTCAATCGCCGGCTTTAATTGTCTAACCAGATTGTTCAAATTGTCTGACGCTTTCGGATGCTTCTTGAAATCTTCTACATCCTTTTGGCATACGGAGGCTTCATCGAAGCTGATGGCTGCCGCCTGAATGGCACCGCATCGCTCGTGCCCCATCACCACAATGATCGCGGGAGCCGGATCAAAATGCTGAACGGCGTATTCCAAGCTGGCCGTATCATCCTCATCGGCAAAGTTACCAGCAACGCGCACGACGAACAGATCCCCCAAGCCCTGGTCGAAAATGATTTCTGGAGGTACGCGCGAGTCAGAGCAGCATAAGATGCAGGCTTTAGGAGTTTGATGGAGTGCGACTTTTTGCATTGCATCATGCCCCGTGTTGAGATGAGTCATATTACCACTGTGATAGCGTTGGTAACCTTTAGTCAGCTCTTGTAATGCCGTATACGCGTCGTGGCTCAGTGGCTCTTCGCTTTTGCGGTAGCTATCACATTGCGGCGCACTGCCATACCAAGGCTCTCCCGAAAAGAAAACAGCATCGTCAGGCTTAAATGCCCCATGTTCAACAAAGACAGGCCCTTCAAGAACCATACCTTCATTACAAAAGAAAAAGAAGGTAATTAGGGGATCATCTAAGGCAATTTGTTTTGCCTGTTCAAGCGTGCAGTTCGGTACTTTTTTGACAAAGTTTTTCCAATCCGCCTTTTTGTATTGGGCTACGTTGGGCGTTATTATCCAATCCATATCCATAATAAACTTCCCTTATCGCATGCGTCTTATGGCATCTCTTTCCGCCTGTCTTTGCGCCATCCTCCAGTTCATCATCGCCGCCATATATGCACCATAATCAATTGTGCGTGTTCTTTTATCCTGAAAATCTTTTTTTTCTGGTTCTCCATTCGGTTTTTTCGCCTGTGCTACAGAGACTGATAAAGCGATAACGGCTAAGGCGGTAATGAGTTTTGTTTTCATGGTAAATTCCTCGATAAAAAATGAATGAGTGCGGTTGGAGTACCGGCTTCGTTTCGCCCCGTCGTTTACTCACCTGGCCATAGGTGGGGCATAATGTCTATGGCCGGGTTTATTGCGTAAGGCATTGGCT
>SBAV01000036.1 GCA_005239965.1 Methylobacter tundripaludum | reverse complement strand
TGCAATGGGTGCTTCCTTGATTACTGTCTCCGCATCAGCGTCCGACAATAATGAATCTCGGCGTGTTCTAAAAGCAGCAGGAGGCAGCAAAATCCAATTCACCAGCTCCCAGGTAATACCGCAGGAAATAGACACCCGCTATCCTTACAGCGCTATTGGCAAGCTCTGGTTTACCAAGTCGAACGGGTCTCCTGGGGTTTGCACCGGCACAGTGGTGCAGCCCGGCATTGTGTTAACCGCCGGGCATTGCATTCATTCCGGCAATGGCTCAAACAGCGGCTGGTCTTACAATTTTCAATTTGCGCCGGCCTATAGGAACGGTATTGCGCCCTACGGCATCTGGAAAAAAACGGTCTTTCGTAATATTCCACCGGACTGGTACACCAATGGCGGCAAGGTTCCCCATCCTACGGATTATGGCCTCATCGTTTTTGATAAAAACAGTTCCGGTAAACGTGTTGGCGACCTGACGGCATGGATTGGTGTGATATGGGCTCCGTCCCTGATTGGCCGCCACATTACGGCGTTAGGTTATTCCAATAACCTGGACAAAGGTAAAATCAGCCAGAGGGTGGACAGCAATGTTTACAAAGCGGCAAATAACACGGGTGTGTTTGGCTCCAGTATGAGCACTGGCTCAGACGGTGGCCCGATCATGCTGAACTTTGGCGTGGCTGCTGAGGGTGATCCGTTCGGATGGGTTTCAGGCCCAAACGGCCGTAATCTCTTGGCATCTGTTATCTCATACACAGCCAAAACATCCTTGATGAAACAAGGCGGCAGCGAACTCGATGGCCGGTATGGGACCTTAATGCAAAATACCTGCGACTTATATCCTTGGGCATGTGCCAAATAGCACTTTGGTTTCCCATACACCCCACAAGAGTACTTCATGAAACCATTAAAAAAAACCTCTCTCATGTTTGGCATGGGATTCTTTTTGTTTGCGGCCTGTAAATTCGTTGCGGCCGAAAACACCAAAAATATCACTACACCTGCGCTTAAGACAGTTGGTGGCAGCAAGCTGCAATTTACCGATTCTCGGGTGATCCCGCCCGAAGCCGACACCTACTTTCCTTTTACGGCTATTGGTAAGCTGTGGTTTACCAAATCGAATGGTAGCGCTGGAACTTGCACCGGCAGCGTAATAGCCCCTGGTATTGTTGTAACCGCCGGCCATTGTGTGCATTCTGGCAATGGTGCAAACAGCGGTTGGTCTTACAACTACCGATTTGCGCCGGCGTACCGTAACGGTGTCGCGCCCCATGGTATCTGGACAAAGAAGGTCTACCATAATACGCCATCGGAATGGTATTACGGTGGCGGCAAACTGCCTCATCCCACGGATTATGCCGTTATCGTTTTTGACAAAGACAGGTTGGGCAAACGCATCGGCGACCTGACCGGTTGGTTAAGTTGGTATTGGGAGGACATGATTGGTCATCAAGTGACGGTGTTTGGTTATGCCAACAATCTCGATAAAGGGGCCATTAACCATCGAGTAGACAGCTATGTCACCCCAGGTACAAATAACACCGGGGTTTTTGGTTCCAATATGGCGGCTGGTTCGGACGGCGGGCCGGTTATCGTCAACTTTGGCGAGCCCGCTGCAGGTGGGCCAAGAAGCTGGGATGGCCGCGATGTCGTGGTATCCGTTGTATCCTACACCAGCAAGGCCTCCTTGATGAAACAAGGGGGCAGTCAATTTGATAGCCGATTTAAAACCTTGCTGGAAAATACCTGCAAATTATATCCTTGGGCATGCACCAAATAATTGGCATCCAAGCATCCGGTACAAGGACGGTAAGAAGACCAAGGCAACAAATAGACAGCAATGCAGATTAGGGTTTATGCGCCACATCAGTAGCACTGGTTTTTTTTAATGGCGTATCGAATCCAGCCAGTTTTTTTTCATTTTCCGTAGCTGTCGCTAAACGGTCTTTCCAGTGCTTTCTGATGGCCATCCTATTCCTTTCCATGTCGATTTCAGCTTGCCTGGCTTCGGCCTCTGTTAACACAGTTGGTGACGTATAGACATCTTCGGCAATTGCGGTAAAAGATAGAGCAAGACAAAGTAAAGCCGGTAAGGTTTTCATAATCATCCTCAATAATCGGTGGGCGTTATTGCACAAGCAGTGGGCGCATCATGTCATGGTCTTCGTGTTCCAGAATATGACAATGCCAGACAAATAAACCGGCATTTTCAAATTTGACATTAATGCGCGTCACCTGCCCTGGATAAGCAATCACCGTATCTTTCCAGGTTTTCTCATAGGCATTCGGCTGTGTTGCAGCACCGAGCATTTTTACATTGGACAATGCATTTTTTTTATCTTTATCGGCAGTAAATCCTTGCCGGTTAACGATTTGAAAATGCCCGCCATGCAAATGGACGGGATGCGCATCCGCCGTGTCATTGTAAATTTCCCAGGTTTCGGTAGACCAGGCTTTAGGCCTTTCCGTCCCTGCTTCCATCCAGGATTTAACGCCCTCTTTCACAGTACCCAGAATAGGTAGGATACGGCCTTGGGGATCCTTGATTTCAG
>SBAV01000092.1 GCA_005239965.1 Methylobacter tundripaludum | reverse complement strand
GTCCAGCAATCACTTTTTGTGAGGCTTGACGAGAAGCTAAATTTTCAGCTTTAGCATTAACGTCAGCGATTAACGCATCAGTAGCTTCTTTCCAGTTAGCAGGTAAATCATTTGCCATACGACGTTCGTATTCAGCCGCTAAGTCTGGATGCGCTGCTTTATAAGCGGCAAATTTAGCATTCCAATTAACTTCAGCTTTAGCACCTTTCGCTTTTGCATCCCAACCTGCATAAACATTGTCTGGAATGATAAAGGCTTCGTGATCCCAACCTAATGCTGCTTTAGTTAAGTTGATTTCAGGTTGACCTAATGCAGCACCGTGGCATTCGTGCGTGCCAGCTTTGTTTGGTGAACCAAAACCGATGGTTGTTTTGCAGCAAATTAGTGTTGGCGCACTGGTCATGTCTTTTGCCAAACTAATTGCTTTAGAAATTTCATCTGGGTTGTGACCATCAACTGATAAAACGTGCCAGCCGTAGGCTTCAAAACGTTTAACGGTGTCATCGGTGTACCAGCCTTCGATGTGGCCGTCAATAGAGATGCCGTTATCGTCCCAGAACGCGATTAATTTGCCTAAGCCCCAAGTGCCCGCTAATGCACACGCTTCGTGTGAGATACCTTCCATTAAACAGCCGTCACCTAAGAATACATAAGTGTGGTGATCAACAATGTTGTGATCTGGACGGTTAAATTGGTGTGCGAGCAGTTTTTCTGCCATCGCAAAACCAACGCCATTGGTAATCCCTTGCCCTAATGGGCCTGTCGTTGTTTCAACACCGGGCGCGTAACCGTATTCAGGATGGCCTGGGCATTTTGAATGCAATTGGCGGAAAGAGGCTAATTCACTCATCGGCAAATCATAGCCAGTCAAATGCAGCAACGAATAAATCAGCATTGAACCGTGACCATTCGACAATACAAAACGATCACGATTTGACCAGTTTGGGTTGGTTGGGTTATGGCTCATGAAGTCATTCCATAACACTTCAGCGATATCCGCCATCCCCATAGGTGCGCCCGGATGTCCTGAGTTTGCCTTTTGTACGGCATCCATACTCAAAGCGCGTATGGCGTTCGCTAATTCTCGGCGCGAAGTCATATTGTTCCCCTTAATTTTTTATATATATGGTTAATACAGTGTGACACTAAATTTTATTATTATGTATCATGAAATTCTTTGAAGATAAACACCATCTCGCATAGCAAGCGGAGCGAATAACCCTCGAAGTTATTCGCTCGACCGATATTATTCCAAGTTAGCGTGGCGTTCTCTCATCACCTCTTCGGCAATTCCTTTTTCATGGATGATGTGAGAAACTGTGGCTTCCAGGAATACTAATGTAGACAGTTCAAAAACTGTTCCCATCGGCATGCCCAAAAGCTTGCCATACTGATCCGCGCTACCAATTGTAAATACAGCATCCGCGAAATCGCCAATGGTGGAACTACTTTTCGCAGAGATCAAAACAATATTCGCGCCTACCTTCTTGGCACTCTTAGTAAATGCTATCAACTGTTCCGTTTCTCCAGAACCAGAGATGATAATCAGTAGATCGCCATTCTTGATGCTGGGCGTAACAATTTCGCCAACGACACTGACATCGTAACCACTGTGTACCAGTCTCATTGCAAAAAAATTACCTACGAGCTTCGAGCGTCCCGCGCCGGCAATAAATATACGCTTAGCATTATCAAGAAGCTGGGTCAGCCTGCTGTCATAAGAATCATCGGTTGCCTCAAGAATACTTGAAATTTTGTCTAGTATAAGATTCTGATGCATGTGCTTGACTCTATCTTATGCAGCGTCACCCAATTCACGTATCTCACGAGCAGCTTCAGCAGGAGATGGCGCACCATAAATCGCAGCGCCAACAACGATAATGTTTGCCCCCGCCTTAACAACATCTTGAACGGTAGATTGTTTAATACCACCTGCAACTGAAATTCTGACAGGCAAGCCGAGTCTGGCAATGTCATTCAAATCGCTAAAAGGGGTATGGCCAGCCGCTTGCGCGTCAAGGCCTGTGTGAATACCCATAATGTGGGCACCGGCTTCAGCGGTTGCACGAGCGCAAGCCACTTTGTCATCAACGTTGATCAAGTCGATTTGCGCTTCAGCGCCGTGTGCGTTTGCGGCTTTAATCACGCCTTTGCAGGTTGCAAGGCCAGATACACCCAAAACGGTGCAAATATCAGCGCCAGCTGCGTAAAATGGGGTTGCTTCGTATTCGCCGGCATCCATGGTTTTAAGATCAACCAAAAGCAATTTATCGGGGAATTTAGCTCTTAGTGCTTTAACCAGGTTAACGCCATTGTGCTTGATGCAAGGGGTGCCAATTTCAAAAATATCAACGTGTGGCGCAACTTGTTCTGCAAGGGCAACAGTTGCGTCGAAATCCAATGAGTCCAACGCCATTTGAATTAATGGTCTTGCCATGATATATACTCCGAAATGATTAAATAGTTATTGTTGATTACATATTCTTTATGCGGCAGTAACTGTAAAGTAGAAAGGGGACGCATGTCAATGCCCAATACTTAACACCGACCAACGACCCTATAAAATACGTTTGCCTAAGCGACATAATAATACTTCAAAAATCACAACACAAATATTAAAAATTTGTGCCAATCGGGGACAATTTTACCCCTGTAAAACTTTAGCCCGAAAAACGCGACAGCCAACGGATATGTTCTATAATTGCACCCGCGCTTTAGCTGATTGAATCGCATTCACATGTATCACGACCTACCGGGAATGTTTATGGAAGTCCTTACCAATGTACGTGCCTTAATTATCGATATGGATGGCGTGTTATGGCACGGCACTACGGCCCTCCCAGGTTTAAGCGATTTTTTTCAGACACTGCGTAATCTCAACATCCGCTTTATTTTGGCGACCAACAATGCCAGCCTGACGCAAGATCAATATGTCAACAAACTGGCCAGCATGGGCGTCACCGTGGCACAACATGAAATACTGACTTCGGGTATGGCAACGGCGCTGTATTTGGCTGAACACAACAATCCTGCAACAACACGGGTATTTGTGGTGGGTGAAGCAGGCGCCACACAACCTTTAATCGAGCGCGGCTTTACTTTAACGGGGCTGTATGAAATCAAAAAAGACGGCGATCCCACCCAAAAAGGCGCTGATATTGTTGTGTGCGGAAAAGATCAAACCCTGACATGGGATAAACTAGCCACCGCCACATTAAACATCCGGGCAGGCGCACAATTTATCGCCACCAATGCCGATACCACCTTACCCACAGAATATGGCATTACCCTTGGCAATGGCGCCATTTTAGCGGCATTGCAGGCCGCAACCGGCATAACGCCCATAAGCATAGGCAAACCAGAACCCATTATGTATCAGCAGGCCATGATGCTGCTAGGTTCTGACCCCACCGAAACGGTGGCAATTGGTGATCGCCTGGAAACCGATATTCTCGGTGCTGTACGTGCCGGTATCCGTAGCGTGATGGTGTTAACGGGCATATCCAGCGAAGACGATTTAAAAAGCTCGGATTACCAACCGACATGGGTTATGCCGGATATCATGGCCATAACGCACGCCTTGCAGAATGCCGCCTAACCATGGTAAAAATCCCGTTATCCTAACTGCGCCAGATCAACAACAATCTCATCAGGAGATACACCATGAAAAAATTTATTAACCGTATCGACACCCTGCTTGATGAGAGCCTAAGCGGCTTTGCCAGAGCCCATGCCGATATTGTCCAATTCAATAACCAGCCGCATTTTGTTAGGCGGCTACAGGCCACTAAACCGGGCAAGGTGGCGCTTATTTCCGGTGGTGGTTCTGGGCATGAGCCGCTGCATACCGGTTTTGTGGGTTTAGGCATGTTGGATGCAGCATGTCCTGGACAGATATTTACCTCCCCTACCCCCGATCAAATGCTGGCAGCGGCACAAGCGGTTGAAAATGGCGGCGGGGTTTTATTTATCGTCAAAAATTATGCCGGTGATGTCATGAATTTTGAGATCGCCGCCGAAATGCTTGATTGCCCTAATGCCAGCGTGCTGGTCTGTGACGATGTGTCGCTAGCCAAAACCCACAGCACCGGAAGGCGCGGAGTAGCGGGTACGTTGGTTGTAGAAAAAATGGTTGGCGCGGCGGCGGAAAATGGCGCGGATTTGGCTTTTTGCAAGGCGTTAGGCGATCGCATCAACCAAGCTACGGCATCGATGGGCGTTGCCCTCAGCAGTTGTACCGTACCAGCATTAGGTAAACCCACGTTCGATTTAAATGATAATCAAATAGAAATGGGCGTAGGCATACACGGCGAACACGGACGCGAAACGCTGGCCTTAATGCCTGCCACAGAGATTGTAGAGCACTTGTTGGCGACCATTGCCGACGACTTACAGCTCGCTAAAGGCCAATCGGTATTGCTGCACATCAACGGGTTTGGCGCAACGCCCCTGATGGAACTGCACCTCGTCTATGAACTTGCTTGGCAATATCTACAAAAACATGGCATTAGCGTAGTGCGTTCCCTGGTTGGCAGTTACACCACATCACTGGATATGGCCGGTTGCTCGGTAACTGTGACTGTTCTTGATGACGAATTGACCCGTTTATGGGACGCACCCGTACATACTGCCTCATTGCGGTGGGGTTGTTAAATGCGCATGCAATACATCAACCACAGCACAAATCATTAATTGACTGCTCATAGCCCCTGCATCGATATGGCCTTTGGTGCGCTCACCCAAAAATGACGCGCGCCCTTTAGTCGCCAGCATATCGCGCGTTGATTCCATGCCGGCTATCGCGGCTTGCTTGGTTTGTTCTAAAAGCTTAGATAACGGCAAAGAAGACGCTGCGGCTTCCTGTATATTTTTTGCGACCGGCACCAACACATCGAGCATGGTTTTTTCGCCCGCATCCGATTTGCCACGATGCTTTACAGCTTCGACGGCTTGGAAAAATGCTTCCGAGAACGATTGCACATTCAATTCCTTGGCAGATGCTGCCTTGCCCATTGCCACAAACAAAGTGCCATACAGAGAACCCGATGCCCCGCCTATGGTTGACATCACCACCATGCCTATTTTTTGCCATGCCGCTGGCCAATCCAGTTGACTGATTTCCGTTCTCTGCATCATCAGTGCATCAAGCCCACGCTGCAAATTGGTGACATGATCGCCATCGCCAATAGCTTGATCTAAAAGGGTGATTTCTTCGGCGTTTTTGGCGATAGCCTCAGCGGTGGCTTCGATTAATTCAGGTAATAATGAGGATGTAAATGGCATGGTTTCTCCTACGATGTCCGTATAACATTTAATCTAGCGCTTATTGGATTTCCGAGGACTTTTTGATGTACTGCCCCCGCGATAATTGATGACAGCCTCTAACCCATTCCCAGAGGTAAGCGTTATTGCCTGTAAAAAATTGTATTGATGAAAGTAGCAATATGGTCAATTTCCTCCACGCACACAGAATGCTCGATAACATAATCATGCCACCTGACATCATAGCCCATAGCCCTTAAGCCATCGGCCGTTTTTTTGCCAATTTCAACATCGACAATACTGTCCAAAATGCCATGCCCCATAAAAATCGGTATGGTGTTATTGG
>SBAV01000490.1 GCA_005239965.1 Methylobacter tundripaludum | reverse complement strand
CGCTGTTGCAGATCAAAAAGTCTGTGTATAAATCTAATTTTTCTTTTTCCATTGGGAAATAATACACATTTTTTAGTGGCGGGTGCGTAACATCAGATAAATAAGTTATGGAGTTGCAAACCTAGGTTTGCACTCCTATCAAATTAATTTCTTCAGGTGTTAGTTTAAACAAGGCATAAACTGCACTATTAATCTGTTGCTCCAAGCTTTTGATAGTTTGTGTGTAGGCTTGCCATTGGCGGGTATTGTCGTTGAGATATTGCTCCCATTCATCCTGTTTTGCCGGATTGCTTAAATCAACTTTTAAGGTTTCAGCTTTTTTTAACTTGAAGGCTTTGGCCGCTTCGGTAGCTAATTCGGTTACGGTGGCCAGTTTCCACCATTCGTTCAGTTTGGTGTTGAGGGATTCGATGTTGTTTGCAGGCCGCAAGTTTTGCAATAAACGGCGTTGCACTTTTTGTTCTAATACGTAACGGGCTTGGGCGTTGGTTTGGCATTGTTGGGCTAAGTTAGCGATGGTTTGTTGCTGTTCTTCAGAGGTATCAGGCATAGGAATTAAATTAAGATTTTGAGAGAACATCCGCAAAAATCCACCTCTGATTGAATCGGTTATGCCCTTCAGAAAAAACCACACTAACTTCGAATTAAGTAAACCGACTAAAAACTCTGAATCCGTAGGATAAAAATATCCGGTATTGGTAGAAAAACTTGAGGTTTTATCTAAATAAAATTTCGCTGAATCAGTAATGTCAGGGTAAAAAACCTTCGACTCTTCAAACTTCTCATAATAAGCACATGCTCGCAGTTCCCACCAAAAATCACCCTTATCGCCGCGTTTACGGGCTTGCACTGCGTATGCATTTAAATGTCCGGCTATTTTTGGATAGTGGCTCTGTAAATAATTCCATGCGTCAGCTTCAGTTAAGGTTACATCGCCTTCTGTCCGATTCACACATTTATGCGTCCAGCCCTTTGGAAATAAAATCAAATACAAATCTCTACTTTCCGCCCTCCAGCGTTTTAAATCTTTGCCTTCCAAAAACGGCTTTAAAATATTGCCGTTTGGGTCATCCTGTTTTAATACGTCGTATTGTTGTTGATTGATAACAAATGCTTCATTCAATCCTGTTAAAACACCACGATAAGGCGAACCGTAAACTTCTTTCAGGGTTTTGTAACCTTTGGTGATTTTTTGCCGCAGGTTGGCAAAGCGTTCATCTTCCAATTGCCACGCCTCAGCGCTCAGCGCGGCTTGCTTCATTACACCTAAATCGGATTGCAATTGCTGCTTAAGCGCGTTGTGCTGAGAGTCTTTTTTGGCGGTAATGTTTAAAAAATTGAACTCTGATTTCGGTGCTGATTTACGTAGCCGTTCCGGTTTTTCCATAATCAATATGGCCGGATAAGTGGTTACGCCATCAAATACCGGATAATCACCAAAATCAATCACCGTTTGCAGGTTGCTTTGTACTTTTAAAAATTCACGCAATGGCGTGCCGCTGTTGGTCCTAAAAAACGTGGACGAGGAAATGTAACCCAAGCGACCGCCTTTTTTGAGCAAGTTAAGCCCCAGCTCAAAAAAGTACGTGTAGAGATCAGCCACGCCGTGATAGGTTTGGTAGTGTTCTTGCAAATACGGTTTTATTGCACTCAAACGCTCTTGACGCACATACGGCGGATTGCCGAGGATGACATCAAAGCCTCCGGTATCCATGACTTTTTTAAACTGCACATTCCACAAAAACGCTTCTTTATCGGTGTGCTTGTGATGAATAATGCTGTTGCCTTGCTGGATATTTTTATCCAGTGGCTTGAGTTTTTTGCCTTTTTCGGCGGTTTCCAGCCATAAAGCCAGTTGGGTGATTTCTATGGATTCTGGGTTAAGGTCAACACCGAACAGGTTGTTGTTTAAGATGTCTGCATCTAAATCCAGGCCGAACAGGTCGGTATTGGCCCCTTCTCCCCCAGGGAGAAGGTTGGGATGAGGGGGATTAAATAAGCTTTTTTCATTATTCTGATTTCCCCTCACCCAACCCTCTCCCTCTGGAGAGGACTTTAGTCGGCGATTAACAAAAGCGTATTCCGCCTTCAAATACTTAAACGCACCAATCAAAAAAGCGCCACTGCCACAAGCGGGATCCAATACGCGCGTCGTCGCCAACACGTTCCGGTAGGCCAACCAATAGGCCGCGCTGTCCTGTTCATGCGCTATGCTGGCTTTTTTCTGCTCCAAATAACCACCCAAAGTGTGCTTGATGATGTAGTCGGTGATAAATTCTGGCGTGTAAACAATGCCGTCCTGCTTGCGTTTGCCTGATGTGCCGGTGGTGGTTTTGACGCTGCCTTGTAATTCTTGTTCTTCGGTAATCGCTTCGTAAATTTCGTCCAAATCAGCAATCGATTGCTCAAAAATATGGCCTAAAACCGGTGTGCCGATGTCGTTGTCAAAATCGTAGTCGTACAAGGTTTTAAACTTTTTTAACAGCTCTGTGCTGACCGTTAGTTTTTCCAACTCAGCATCAGGCGCAAACAGGCCGCCGTTATAAGCGGGAATGTCGAGTTTTGCATTGCCTTTATCAATATCAACAAACAGTTTTTTGATGACATCCCAAACACCAAAACCTTCACTGACATTTTTAAAAATACGGTTTTCCAGCGTATTTCTGGGTAATAAACCGCGATCTTCAGCAAAGGCGATAAACAACATCCGATCTAGCAATTTTTGGCTGAGTCTCACCATAGCCTTGCGGCGGATGGTGTTGTTATCTTTTTTCAGGCCGTTAATCAGATCAATCCGCAATTGGCGATAGTCACGGTAGAGTTGGTCGGAGATGTCCTTTTGTTTTTGCTGCGAATCGTTGAACAGTTTTTCCGTTGCGTCGCCCAACAGATTATTTTTGCTCAGCAATAATACAAAACGCGCATATTCGCCAGGTTGTAACAGGTCTTCAATAAACCACTGTTCAAATTGGCTTTCTGAGCCGGGGAATTTATACAGCCGAAATTCCAGGCAGTTAGAAACTAGCAACCATTTTGCCGTGCCGTTGCTATTGAAGGCATAACGGGTTGCCTGCTCAACGGTGGATTCCTTTCTGCCTTTCATGGCGCGGGTTAAATCGTAAGTGTCGGGGCCTTTAAATTCAAAGGGCACAAGGACGGTCTTTGTCTCTTTAGAAAATTCGCCTAAGGCATAATCAATGCCTTTCAGTTCGGTTTCCACGTCCCACACTTGGGCACTTTTTAAATCACCGGATGATTTGTAACCTAACAGTTCTTTGAAAAAAACCAAAAAATCGTGGCTTTGAGTACGCTCTTTGGCTTTTTTATTCAGCGCGTGATTGCTCAGGCGTTTTTCGATAATTTTTTTAGCTTTTTCAGGAATTTCGCCGTTTTTGAGAACGCCACTCGCTGCTATATTTTTTTGGATAAACTTTCGGTTAAATAAGGTACTGTTGTCTTTTTTTTATGATCACGGTGTGTTCGTTATTAAAAATGGGTGGCAATAATACGCCACAATGCCGAATGTGAAACTATTGTAATGCGAGTTTGGTATTTAGTTAATTAATGTGCTGTGTTGGCATTTTTATTTCAGTGCTGGCAAAGCCTAAAACGGCGGTTAGATCATTTGCTGTGAAACATAAGAGATTTTATTAACCCAATCAGATGTGTACAATACACATCATGAACAGTCGGGAAATTATCAAAAAATTAAAAAATGATGGTTGGGTGCTACACCATGTCAGAGGCGATCACTATCAATTCAAACACCCCGCCAAATCAGGAAAAGTCACTGTTCCACATCCAAGCAAAGATATTGCTATTGGTACATTGAAAAGTATTTATCACCAAGCAGGTTGGGATTGTAAATGAAATATTCAGTTGTTTTGCACAAAGACCCTCAGTCAGATTACAGCGTTACCGTCCCTGATTTACCTGGCTGTTTTTCCGCCGGAAGCACCATTGAACAAGCGTTATCAATGGCTAAGGAAGCTATAGAGTGCCATATTGAAGGTATGTTTTTGGACGGTGAACTTATCCCAAAATTGCTTCCTTTTGAAGAACATCAAGCCAACCCTAAATACTCTGATGGCATTTGGGGGATTGTCGAAATAGATATAAGCCAATTATCTTCAAAATCCAAACGAGTCAATATCACCTTGCCAGAATATCTTTTAAAAACCGTTGATAATTATGCAAAAAAACATGGTGAAACACGGTCTGGTTTGTTGGCTCATGCGGTTACGGAATACATAAACAGTCACCAATAAAATGCTGGGCAACAGCTTTTTGTTGAAGTTTGTCTTCTCGCAAAGTCCAACAAGCCAAGTTCGTAGTTCGATTAACTCACCATTTATGCCCTATAGGGTACGAACGGCTTCATTATCTTAACTACCAGCTACCGGTATTAGCCATAGAAAGCCACGGTTCCTGTGGTGCTAAAGCCTGGCCTTTTTGCAAAAGCTCGATAGAAATATTGTCCGGTGAACGTATAAACGCCATGTAACCATCGCGGGGTGGGCGATTAATTAACACGCCGGTATCCATTAGTTTTTGGCAAGTTTGATAAATATCATCCACTTCAAACGCAAGATGCCCAAAATTACGCCCGCCACCGTACACTTCCGTATCCCAGTTATAAGTCAACTCGACTAATGGCGTGCGCATCTTTACCGCTTGCTGTTTATCTTCTACCGCACACAGGTACACCAAAGTAAAACGCCCTGCTTCACTCTCCATCCGGTCGCACTCAATCATGCCCAGCTTATTGCAAAAAAAATCGAGTGATTCCTGTAAATCATGCACTCGTATCATCGTGTGTAGATACCGCATTGTCGTTGCTCCTTTAGTTATGTTGATGTAATTGGGCATGCCGATAACAATCGACAGTGTGATCGTTAACGATGCCTATGGCCTGCATAAAAGCATAGCTTATGGTACTGCCTACAAATTTGAAGCCGCGTTTTTTTAAATCCTTGCTGATCAAATCGGATAGGTTTGTCGATGTGGGCAATTCTTGATGATTTTTCCAGGTATTTTGCACCGGCTTACCGTCAACAAAACGCCAAATATAATTATCAAAGCTGCCAAATTCGTGCTGAACTTTCAAAAATGCATGTGCATTCGTAACGACTGATCGAATCTTGAGCTGGTTTCTGACGATTTCTGGATTTGTCAGTAAGGCGTTGATTTTGTCATTATCGTATTCGATTATCTTTGTTACATCAAAATTATCAAATGCCTTACGGTAACCGTCACGTTTTTTCAAAATGGTTAGCCAGCTTAATCCGGCTTGAGCGCCTTCGAGAGCTAGAAACTCAAATAACAAACGATCATCATGAACCGGTACGCCCCATTCCCTATCATGATAAAGTTCCTCGATTACATTTTTAAGTGCCCATGCACATTTGTTCATAAGTTTCCTCAAAAATAAACCAATCCTTCATTAAAAGTACTTATTCACTTCCCCCCTTGAAAAGGGGGGATTTGAGGGGGGATTTTGTCATAAAACCTCCCCTAACCCCTCCTTTTCAAAGAGGGGGACTGAATAATTACCATTAAAAAATGACAGATTGTGCTGTTTAGTGTCAATAAAATTTTCAATATGCAGTCAAACCCAAAAAAACATTCTGGCGAAATTATAAAAAACTACTTATAAATCAACATTTCTGTCTAAAAATCCAGTAATGGTACAATATATGCTTATAATAAACATTATTTTGTAAGTAAATTGCTATTCGTCTGAATAAAATCGAAGCCACGTGGCTACGATGATTCCAGAATTCCCCATCTTGAAATGGCGGCAAAATAACCTATACTTTAGTCCAAAATATTTGGCGTTTATTTTAAAGGGTTTTCCCAATGAGTAATTCAAAACAGCAATCTGAAGTACAAGCAGCAGAAAGTAATGCTGATAACCCTTCAAGACGAAGACGTACCTTCATCAAAGGTTCGGCTGCTGCATTACCTGTGGTGTTGACGTTACGAAACGGCTCTGCTTTTGCCGCAGAAAGTATTTCTTGTTTAGCGAAACAAGCTAACATAACGCCACCAACTCTTACAAGGCTCCCT
>SBAV01000473.1 GCA_005239965.1 Methylobacter tundripaludum | reverse complement strand
GCTTAGAAATGTGCTTGTTCCTGTGCGGTTAATGTGTCGAGGTTAACTGCCGCACAGGCAGCTTAGAAAACAAGACTCATAAAAATTTACTAGTCTTTCAAGTTAACTGCCGCACAGGCAGCTTAGAAAAGATGGGGAAGCCCTACCTTTTTTTACGTACTGTTAACTGCCGCACAGGCAGCTTAGAAAGCTAATAGTTCTCCGGTAGCGGCGGCTTTTTTGTTAACTGCCGCACAGGCAGCTTAGAAAGTAAAAAAGAAAGCTTTATCTGATAAAAGCTTATTAACTGCCGCACAGGCAGCTTAGAAAAGTATGTCTTTGATTATCAACTGGTCGACAAAGTTAACTGCCGCACAGGCAGCTTAGAAATTGTAACCTTAAGTATGGGATGTTGTACAAGGGTTAACTGCCGCACAGGCAGCTTAGAAATCTTTTAGCAACTCAACAACTACTTTTTTAATGTTAACTGCCGCACAGGCAGCTTAGAAAATTATTGGTACATGCCATAACTTTGACAAGCGGTTAACTGCCGCACAGGCAGCTTAGAAAGATTGGGTACGTTTTACAGTCCGATGACGGCAGTTAACTGCCGCACAGGCAGCTTAGAAAGTCAAATGGCGCGGAAACAATACAGGAATTTCGTTAACTGCCGCACAGGCAGCTTAGAAAAATGGCCAGTCCCAATATGTCCAGTTGATGATGTTAACTGCCGCACAGGCAGCTTAGAAAACTCATTGCCTGAACCTGTATTAATCCGGTTAGTTAACTGCCGCACAGGCAGCTTAGAAACACAGATTACATTCATTTCAACAGGGTTAATTGTTAACTGCCGCACAGGCAGCTTAGAAAGTCAATAGGTGATGCTGTTGAAATAAGCTTTCGTTAACTGCCGCACAGGCAGCTTAGAAATAAAAGCACCGTGCTTGTGATGGTTGTCGCGCGTTAACTGCCGCACAGGCAGCTTAGAAAAAAAGCGCCTAAAGCAGCAGTTAAGCCAGGTTCGAGTTAATGCCGCACAGGCAGCTTAGAAAAGCCTGTGTTACGCCTCCTGGTAAGTCGCTTCGTTAACTGCCGCACAGGCAGCTTAGAAATTACGATAAGCGCCCAGCTTGGCGGCATCACAGTTAACTGCCGCACAGGCAGCTTAGAAACGAAAAGCTTGATGTGACCTCCACCCAAATTTGTTAACTGCCGCACAGGCAGCTTAGAAAAATAAAAAATCAGGTCGTGGCTTTGTTAATTCGTTAACTGCCGCACAGGCAGCTTAGAAAAGCAACAATATCGCTAATAGCGTTTTTTGCTGGTTAACTGCCGCACAGGCAGCTTAGAAAAACTACAACTTCTCCTACCGCTTCTTCGGGTTGTTAACTGCCGCACAGGCAGCTAAAATTGACGAACTGAATAAACAAATGCGGGATGTAAATGGCCAGGGTCTGGTGCGTTTCATAAAAAACGGGATTCACTACTGCGCATAATGCATATTATGTTAAATTTGCGAATTCTACGATGGAACACGGAGATGGCCGTGATTAAGTCCATGTCTATTTTCTTAGTGCAAATTTCGTCCCAATACTTCACACTGCATGGCCATCATGATCAGTTCGGCGATATTTTCGGCCTGCATTTTTTCCATAATGTGTGCACGGTGTATATCTATGGTGCGCTTGCTGATGTCGAGCGCCTTGGCGGCTTCCTTGTTGGAATAGCTGCTGACGATCAAACAGAGCACTTCTTTTTCCCGTTCGGTCAGATAATTCAGCCGTTCTTGCAGCTTACGTTTTTCAACCAGCTTGCGCCTGTGTTCTATATCTTTCTTGATGGCTTCAGCGATGCGTGCCAACAACACCTCGCTATCGAAAGGTTTTTCCAAGAAATCTACCGCGCCAGCCCTAAAAGCCCGGGCTGAATCTGGAATATCCGCATTGCCGCTAATGAAGATAATGGGAATGGAAATATCCCGTTTTGTGAGCTCTTCCTGAAGTTCCAAGCCGTCCATGATCGGCATCCTGACATCCAGCAACAAACAGCCCGGCAATGCCGGATTATAGCTTTGCAAAAAATCAGCTGCGCAATCAAAGCTCCGAATGGATTGTCCTGTTGATTCAATCAACAGCGTGAGTGAATCGCGCACGGCAAATTCATCATCAACTAAATAGACTAAAGCACTCGGCTCATTCTGGGTCATGCGTTTTTCCATACCGGTAATGTAAAATAAAAAGTGGTACCTTTGTTTTGTTTGGTATTGAAATGCAGCACGCCTTCATGCGCCTCTACCAGCGAGCGGCTGATCGACAAGCCCATGCCCATACCCGTTGATTTTGTCGTATAAAATGGTGTCAATATTTTTTCCTTCTGCACCTCATTTAATCCGGGACCATTATCTTTCACTTTGATTTCTATATAGTTTTGCTCGTTTAAATGCGTCTGTATAGACAGGAGCCGTGGTGTTTTCGGCGGCAAGTCGCGTAGCGCGTCAATACTGTTCCTCATCAGATTGAGTATGACTTGTTCAATCTGCACACCATCAATATAGACAAGAGGTAGGTTTTTTTCCAGTTCGAAGCTTAATTTAATGCTGTTTTGCTTAAGGTCAGCATCCAGCAAGCTGATGGCTTCGTAGATCAGCGTATTGATATTGGCGGTGGCGCGGTGAATTTTGCGCGGCTTTACGAACTCCCGCATACTGTGGATGATTTGGCCGGCTTTTAACGCCTGCTGGTGGGTTTTATGCAGGATTTCGCTGAGTTTGGCCAAGTCTGGCTGTTCGGTATTAATATAGCGCAGACAAACCTGCGTGTAATTAACGACAGCGGTCAGCGGCTGGTTGACTTCGTGCGCGATGCCTGATGCCATTTCCCCCATTACGCCCAAGCGCGTGACATGGGCAAGCTTTTCCAGGTGTTCTTTGTTCTGTTGTTCCTGAAGTTTGCGCAAACTCACATCACGCACAATGCCGGTAAAATAATTAACCCCATCGATTGAATATTGGACAATCGACAAGTCCAAAAGCAAAATGGAACCATCCTTGTGCATGCCCTCCACTTCCTGGATTTTGCCGATAAACGCCGCAATAAACGTGTGCAACTTGTTTTTTAAATAGCGGGGCCGCCTTTTTTGCTTCAACACGGGCAACAGTTTATCAATACTGTCTTTAACCAGCTCGGTTTCGGTATAGCCAAAAATAGTTTCTATGGCGCTGTTGACGGAAACGATTGTTCCTGCGCTGTCGATGGT
>SBAV01000436.1 GCA_005239965.1 Methylobacter tundripaludum | reverse complement strand
GGGTAAGGGCAATGCCGACAAACTACAGGTGCAGCACATGGTGAAAATTCTGTTAAACATCCAGGGCGAATTGCAAATTGATGCCGGCGATGCATTGGGCATTTGCCTATGCCATGCCCATTACCAACAAACAGCAGTACGTTTACAACAGGGCTTAAGGACATGATCGGTTTTTTGCGCGGTAAACTGGTACACAAAGCCCCGCCTTGGTTGCAGTTGGATGTCAACGGGGTTGGCTATGAAATAGAAGCGCCGATGACTACGTTCTATAACCTGCCGGTTATTGGTCAGGAAGTTAAGCTGCACACCCATTTAGTCGTGCGAGAAGATGCCCATATCCTGTTCGGTTTTCATACTGAAGCGGATCGGGCGATGTTCAGGACATTGATAAAGATCAATGGCGTAGGGCCAAAACTGGCGTTGACGATTTTATCCGGCCAAAGTGCTGATGAGTTTTACCGCTGTATCAACAACGGGGATATCCAGGCCTTGGTAAAGTTGCCGGGCGTAGGCAAAAAAACCGCTGAACGTCTGGTAGTGGAGCTACGCGACAAGATGCTGGATTCTATCATGCCGGAAAGCAGCCAGACCAAATTACCGGTACAGGCCAATCCTGGCCAGGAAGCCATTAGCGCCCTGTGTTCTTTAGGTTATAAACCCCAGGATGCCGCCAAAATGGTGCAGGCAGTCGGTACGGAAGGCAAAAGCTGTGAAGACATTATCCGTCAGGCCTTACAGAGTACTAAACGATGATTGAAGCCGACAGGATAGTCAGCGCCAGCAGCCGCACCGACGATGAACGCCAGGACAGGGCCATCCGTCCCAAACGCTTGGCGGAATATGTCGGCCAACAGGAATTGCGCGGCCAGATGGAGATTTTCATCCAGGCGGCAGTGGCGCGTAAGGAGGCGCTCGATCATGTCCTGATTTTTGGTCCGCCCGGTTTAGGCAAAACGACCCTGGCCAATATTATCGCCACGGAGATGGGGGTAAATTTTCGGCAAACATCTGGGCCAGTGTTGGAAAAAGCCGGTGACTTGGCTGCCTTATTGACCAATTTGGATGCTCACGATATTTTGTTTATCGATGAAATCCACCGCCTCAGTCCGATGGTGGAGGAAATTCTGTATCCAGCTATGGAAGATTACCAGCTGGATTTGATGATAGGTGAAGGCCCCGCTGCCCGTTCCATCAAATTAGATTTACCGCCGTTTACGTTGGTGGGTGCAACCACCCGCGCAGGGCTATTGACTTCGCCATTGCGTGATCGCTTCGGTATTGTGCAGCGCTTGGAATTTTACACGGTGGAAGAATTAGGACAGATTGTTACCCGTTCAGCTGGCGTTTTGGGAATTACGATAGAATCTCATGGCGCATTTGAAATTGCCCGCCGTTCTCGCGGTACGCCGCGTATTGCTAACCGCTTGTTGCGGCGTGTGCGGGATTTTGCCGAAGTCAAGGGCAATGGTGTTATTAGCGGTGATATATCAGGACAGGCACTGGATATGCTGCGTGTCGATACCAACGGTTTTGATGCGCTGGATAGAAAACTGTTGATGGCGATGATTGAAAACTTTTCCGGTGGTCCAGTGGGTTTGGATACCTTGGCAGCAGCCATTAGCGAAGAACGTGGCACGATTGAAGATGTGCTGGAGCCGTATTTATTGCAGCAAGGTTTTATTATGCGTACCCCGCGTGGTCGTGTGGTAACTAGCCATGCTTATGTGCATTTTGGTTTACAACCGCCTAAGGCTTTGGCTGTTTCTATCGATTTATTTGATTTGTAAATAAAAAAATCTCTGCCAGTTTGACATGGGCACACCAAAATAGTCATTGTGTGGTAGCAAATATGCTACCATTGACTAATGATTATCGTTATTGATACCAACATTTTTGTCGGCGCTTGTATGGGGTCGTCTACAGCAATGGAAATTATTGCAAATTGCTTGCGTCAACAGGACACACCATTAATAGGGGCTGCTTTATTTGCTGAATATATTGATGTGCTTAATCGGGATAAATTATTCAAAGCAAGCCATTTAAACAAAGAAGAACGTAATGAATTATTGGATATCTTTTTTGCTGTATGTCGATGGACAGATATTTATTTTAGCTGGCGGCCTAATTTGCAAGATGAAGCTGATAATCATTTGATTGAATTGGCTGTTGCTGGGCACGCACAAGCTATTATTTCACGCAATATTAAAGATTTAAAAAGTGGTGAATTATTATTCCCAAATATTTTACTGTTAACGCCTGAAGATTTTTTACGAGGAGAGTTTTTATGGGCGCATTAACCTTGAGATTACCTGACCATAAACATGAGCGTTTAAAAGAACTTGCCAAAAGCAAGGGCATGAGTGTTAATCATTTGCTTGATGAGGTCACTACGCTAATTTTGGCTGAGTTTGATTTAAAAACACAATTTGAAATTCGTGCGCAGCGTGGCCAGGGTAAAGCTGAACGGGGGTTGGAGTTATTAGCTAAGGCTAAGTCTGATAAACAGTAATTTCGTAAATTACCATCATTACCTTAACGATGAATTGTCCAAAAATCATTTCCGTAAAAGCAATAGATGGTTATACGGTAGCAGTAGAATTCGATAATCAACAAAAGCGCAAATATGATGTAAAACCTTTACTGGATAAGGCTATGTTTTCACCTTTAAAAAATGTAGCTTTGTTTAAATCAGTACAAGTGGATGTAGGTGGCTACGCTATTGTATGGAACGAAAATATTGATATTAGTGAGTATGAATTGTGGCAACATGGGCAAGTTATTCAGTAATGCCTGTGTGCATTTTGGTTTACAACCTCCTAAGACATTAGCTATGTCTGTCGATTTATTTGACTTATAACTGTAAAAGTAGCACTTTGCTACCGAGCTATGAAAACGAAATGAATATTTGTAGGTTGTTATGCTTGTTTGTCTTGTTCGTAGTTACAGTTGGCTGTCAAAAATCCAAGCCTGTTAGTCCGAAAACTGCTGTTTCAAAGCCTACCGTTTCAAATGAAACTTTGAATGAAGTGTTGAATGAAATGGCACAAACAATACATCCGCAATCTAAAGTGCATGTGGCGACAGCTCAACCTAACAGACCTTTGCGTCCTGTTAAAGACAAGGAAGATAGGGGTACACTGAGATTGGGACATGACAATTGCTTTTATATAGAGCTGGACAATGGCGAGAAGGTTTTGCCGGTTTTAACGGCAACCTACAGTTCACCAGAAAGTCTGTCATTCTGGTATAAAAAGGCAGTGGGCAAAAAAATAGTGGGTAGTGCCCTCGATAGTGCCATTGATTTAACGCCCTTGGAAGATAACGGTTGGCTAACATTACCACCGAGTTATCAGTGCAATAAATTACGGGTACAACCCTATTGGAATTTGGAGTTGTATGCCAAATCTGCTGAATTTTCCAGTGGGGAGGAGCGTATTTCCATCATTGATCCACAGATAACTAGTCTTCCTAAAAGTAACACCAAGATTGCGTATATTGGTGGCTATAGCTATCCCGCTGTATTTGATTTTGTAGATGACCCTTTTGCTGAAGGGGAGTTATTTATTAAAAAAGACTGCCTTTATATCCGTTTTACGGATGGACATGTTGCGATGCTTGTATTTACGACGCAACGTACATATTGGCAGGATGCCAAAAAGGCACTCAGAGCCTCTGGAAAAGACTGGTTTTTAGGGCAACGCTATGTCTTTCAAATATACTCAGATCATGGTAGCGGTGGCAATGACCTGACTTCTCATCTCGTTACGGCTGATCGTGAAATGATAAATCCGCCGCATTATTTAAGTTGTAATACAAAACAAGTGCATACGGTGAAAGCCATTTACCAACCTGCCGAGTATGCACAGGAAAAGGCCGCGCATGACGCTAAAGTGAAAGCCCTAGAAAAAGCGGCACGGGATGAAAAAGTGGCGGGTAGAAATCCAGCTATTCCAGTGCCTGTTATTTCAAAGGATATTTTGAATGAACAAGCACAGGTTACGCAGCCGCAGTCTAAGGTTCATGTTGCCTCATATATCAGTGGGGGAGGTGGTGTTTTGGTTTATCCAGTGGGTGGAAAAGATGCCTGTGTCCATTTGCATGAGTGTGAAATTGGCCGATTGCGGTTGGGTAGCGATAATTGCTATTACCTTGTATTGGACAATGGCGATAAGGTGTTGCCGATTTTGCTTTGGGGTTACGGTACACCACAAAAACTGGCAGAAAAATACAACAGCTGGTTGGGCAAAAAAATAAAGGCTTATTACGGCAACCATGACTTGGATTTAATGTCAGAGGACTACAATCTCTCAAACATAGGTTGGGTAACACGGCCACCGCATCAGCAATGTGATATATCCAAGGTGCATCAATACTATAGTTTTGATTTGTATAACGATGACTCTACAACCGATGAGGCAGTCAACCCACCCCCTAATGAAGTTGATGATACGTTTTCCAGTTATTCTAAGCATGATAGCAAATGGCCTTATATAGCTGTTTATAATACAGGGCTTATGCAAAGTGATGGTGGAGGGGACGCATTTCTAGTGAATAGACCCTTTGAAGAAGGCCAGTTGTTTACTGAAAAAGGGTGTCTGTATATTCGTCTTAAAAATGGCAAAGTGGCATTGCCTGTTTTTGGCACACAGCGTACATTTTGGAATGATGCGAAAAATACCCTTAGGGCTTCTGGAAAAGATTGGCAGCTAGGAAAAGCTTATTTTTTTGGAATTTCCGAAGGCGAAGCTTATGACTATAACCGTGATCTCGGTAATGTGATTGTCGAACCGCATTTAAGCTGCAATACCAAGAAAGCACATTATGTGCATAATATTTATCGGGTTTCTGAATATAAACAAAAAGTAGCGGCTTTTAAAATACTGCGAAAAGCAGAAGAAACCACCTATAGTGCAGAACTGGATTCCTCAATAGCGGCGTTTGATGATGAAGTGCGAGAAGCAGTACATGCTGCATTTGACGAAAAAATACAAGCTATAGAAGCAGAATATGCCGCAAAAGTAAAAGTAATAGAGGCCGCATCTGAAATAGAACGAAAAGCAGAAGAGCAAGTAGCAAACCGCAGAAAGCAAGTTCAGTAAGTGTTTAATATTTTTTGTCGGGGCATTTGAGTTTACAGTCACCAAAAGCTTTAGCCTATCTGTCGATTTTTTTGATCTATAATTGTAAAAGTTGCGTAATTTTCAACTGAATTTTGACAGCAACTCATAGTTAACACGGTAAAATAATGTGGAAAATCATTGCTATTTGGCTTGCAAGTGAAGATGATTAACCTAAAAAACAACAACGATGAACGTTAATCTTGCTAATAAATCCATCAGCGAGCAAGACTATCTACAAGGCGAGTTGCTTGCGGATACCAAGCACGAGCTGATTGACGGCCAAGTCTATGCCATGGCGGGAGCCAGTGAAAACCATAATTTGCTGTCAGGTAATATTTTTGCTGAATTAAAGAGCCAATTGCGAGGCTTGCCCTGCAGGGCTTTTATAGCAGATATGAAGGTCAAAGCAGGTTATAACTTTTACTATCCTGATGTGATGGTCGTTTGTCAGCAAGATAACGAAAGCGACTATTACAAAAACGCGCCGGTTATCATCGTTGAAGTCTTGTCTAAATCAACTCGTCGTTTCGACCAAACCGACAAGCGAATGCACTACCAACAAATCCCGAGTTTGGAAGAGTATGTGTTGATTGAACAGGATAGGGGCGAAATCGTTGTTTTTAGTAAACCAAACCATTGGCAATCTTCGTATTACTATCTTGGCGATGACATCACGTTTGCTTCATTGGGCGTGACAGTGCGGGTTGAAGATATTTACTATCAAGTCAATAATGAAGATGTGCTGGAGTTTTTGCAAATGCGCGGAAGTCAACCCTAAAAAAGTGCACAGATGATATTCGTTTGGCCAATCCGCGTCTACTATGAAGACACCGATGCTGGTGGTGTGGTATATCATTCCAACTACCTTAATTTTTTTGAGCGCGCAAGGACGGAAATGTTGCGTTCATTCGGCTTTGAGCAAGACGAATTGATCGCCAATGCCAATGTAATTTTTGCGGTTCGGTCGGCGCAGGTTGATTACCTTAGCCCCGCGCGGTTCAATGAACTGTTAGCAGTGCATTCTGTTGTTGCCGAGATTAAAAAAGTCAGTCTGACTTTTGAACAAACCATTACACGCGGCAATGTTGAATGCTGCAAAGCAACGATACGCATTGCTTGCCTGGACGCACAAAACCTGCGCCCTAAAGCGATTCCTGAAAATTTATTAATACACTTTAAAAAATGAATACAGATTTATCTTTTTTGCATCTGATTAAAGATGCCAGTTTTGTTGTGCAATTTGTTATGTTGCTGTTGTTAGTGGCATCGATATCGTCATGGACGTTTATCTTTTTAAAACGCAAAGAGCTCAACCGGGCGATAGAAATCACCGACGAATTTGAGGCCCAGTTCTGGTCGGGTGATTCATTGGTGGAGCTGTTTAAGAAGCTGTCTGCCAAAGATTTTAATCCTGAAGGCATCGAAAAGATATTTCTGGCCGGATATAAAGAATTTTCCCGTATGCGCCAAGCCGGTAATGTTGAGCCTGTTGTTCAGGTGGAAAGCGCCCAGCGTGCCATGCGGATCGAACTATCGCGCGAGTTGGATCGCTTGGATGAACACTTGGCGTTTCTGGCTACCGTCGGTTCAACCAGTCCTTATGTCGGCTTGTTTGGCACGGTGTGGGGGATCATGAATTCGTTTATGTCGCTGGGGAATGTTAAACAGGCGACTTTGGCCTTGGTTGCGCCCGGTATTGCCGAAGCCTTGATCGCCACTGCTATTGGTTTGTTTGCGGCAATTCCGGCGGTAGTGGCATATAACCGTTTTTCTACCCGATTGGACAGATTGACAGGCCGCTATGAATTGTTCGTGGAAGAATTTGTGGTATTGCTACAAAGACAGGCGCATAGCAAATGAGTAGAAGAAACAAGCGCAGAAAGCCGATGGGCGAAATCAATGTAGTACCCTACATTGACGTAACCTTGGTGTTATTGATTATCTTCATGATTACCACGCCGATGCTGCAAACCGGTGTCGAGGTGGAATTGCCAAAAGCGCAAGCGGCGACGGTGGATTCTGGCGAAGGCGAGCCGCCTGTGGTGGTGTCCATCAAAAAGGATGGTGAATTTTACATCAGCGTTGGCGGGCAAACCGATGAGCTCGTTGCGGAAGAAGACATTGATGCGCGTGTTGCCAGCGTTTTGGCCGAAAAACCCGCTGTGCAGGTGCTGATTAATGCTGACAAAAGCGTGGATTACGGTACGGTCGTGACCGTTATGGCATCGTTGAAAAATGCCGGTGTGGCCAATGTTGGGCTAATGACCAAATCTGACGACCAATAAATTCAGATGGATAGCCGAAAAAGAATATTACGGCCATTTTTTTTGGCCTTGGCGCTGCATGTTACCATTTTGGTATTGTTTGCCTTAAGTGCCTTATTGAAAACCAAGGTTGTCAAGGAACAGCCTGTTCCGGAAATTATCCATGCGACTTTTGTTGATCTCACCAAATTGCCTAAAGAGATTAAACCGGAGCCGATTGAAAAAGTTAAATCGATTGAGGCACAGTCCCAAACTGAATTTAACCAAAAACAAAAGCTGACAGAAATAAAAGAACCGCAAAATACGCCGGAGCAAAACCAGGCGGCTGCGCGGGCATTGGTTGAAAAAGCTGAAAAAGCCAGGGCAGAAGCTAACAACGCTAAAGCTGCCGAAAAAGCTAAAGAAGAAGCGAAAAAAGAGGCTGCAGAACGTGCCCGGGAAGAGGCCAAAAAAGCGGAAGCCGCACAAAAAGCCAAGGAAGCAGCGAAACAGGAAGCGGCAGAACGCGCAAAAATTGAAGCCAGAAAAGTGG